>CAQVQZ010000089.1 GCA_948902155.1 uncultured Oscillibacter sp. | reverse complement strand
TGAGGTAGACCTTCCGGGCTCCGGCGGAGATGCCCGCGTCGATGACGGCGCGCTCTTCAACCTCCGTGATGCCGGAGGGGACGCAGATAATGACCCGGGGCTTGAAGACGGAGACCCCAGCCACCTTATGAATGAACTCCCGGAGCATCCGCTCCGTCATGTCGTAGTCGGAGATGACGCCCTCCCGCAGGGGGCGGATGGCGATGATGTTGCCGGGGGTTCGGCCCAGCATGGCCTGGGCCTCCATGCCCACCTTGAGCAGCTTGCCGGTGTTTTTATCCAGCGCGACCACGGAGGGCTCGTTCAGCACGATGCCCTTCCCTCTTACGAATACCAGAACTGAAGCGGTACCAAGGTCGATACCGATATCCTTTGCCATGGGCAATTCCTCCATTTATCTTATGTCCGGTCGTGAACGGCGAAAAAATCCGCCTGGGAATCCATAAAGTAACAACGTACATTATACTGTCAGCGTGCCCAGAATGCAAGCCCATTCTTTCGCTTTTTCTTCCCCTTCTTTTCGCCTGTTTCGACCATGGGAAAGGCCGCGGCGACGCAGACCACCCCGGCTGCTCCCGCCGCCCGGAGGGTCCTGGCGCAGGAGGAGAGGGTGGAGCCGGTGGTGCAGACGTCGTCGATGAGCAGGACGCGTCTGCCCTCGCAGTCCCCGGCGGGGCGGTAGGCCCGGAGGGTGTTTTTCCGGCGGGCCTCGGCGCTCCGGAGGCGGGACTGGGCGCGGTTGTCCCGGACCTTGCGCAGGAGGCGCTCCGGCTCCACATCCCAGAACTTGCAGGCGTTCTCCGCCAGGAGGCGGGCCTGGTCGTAGCCCCGCTTTTTCAGCCGCTTGTCGCTGACGGGGACCCAGGTCACCACGTCAAACTCTCCGGAGAACCGCTCTGCGGCGCATTGGGCCACCAGCTCGCCCAGGGGCGGGGCGGCGTCCACGGCGCCGTGGAACTTGAAATTGAGGACGCCCTCCCGGACGCGGCCCGTGTACCACAGGGGCGCGGCGCAGCGGAGGCCGGGTTCCAGCTCCCGGAGGGCGTGGGCCTCGTCCGTCCAGGGGAGGGACTCCCGGCAGCGGGGGCAGAGGCCCGGCGCGTCCTGGACTTTGCCGCAGAAGGGGCACTTTCTGGGGAAGAGCAGGTCTAAAAGGGAAGTGAGGAAGCGCATGGCGGGGCCTCCGTTAGTCATGTTCTGAATGTGGTTTCAGCAGATCGTCGTAGGTGGTATGCAGGGCGTCGCGAATCGCCCGCAGCTGGGACGCCTGGATATGCTGTGTGCCCCGCTCGATTTTCACCAGAGCTTCCCTGGTCATCGAAATGCCCTCCAGCTGCAAAAGACTTACCAAATCGGTCTGCTTTAACCCGCGGAGCCTGCGGATCTCTCGGATGTTTGCGCCAATGCAGATGTCCTGCTTGATTTTTTGTTCCATCATAATGACCTCGCAAAAGGACCCATTCGGGTTCATTTGTTTTATTTTATGGAGGAATGATTTTTTGAAGGGACCCGTTTGGGTCCAGAAAGAGCGCTGTCCATATTTCGAGAGGGTGGATAGTGTTTCCGTAAATTCCATGCCCCCTTGCGCCTTCCTCCCCGACAATGTATAATAGGTCCATACCCATACAAACGAAACACGCCGTCCGCGGCAGAATGGAGACGCACATGAAACAGCAATACGACGTACTGGTCATCGGTCCCGTATCCCTGGACCACAACATCGACTACCAGGGAAACGAGCGGAAAGAAGTGGGCGGAGCGGTAGTGGCCTCCGGCTTTGCGGCGGCGCGGAGCGGAAACCGTACCGCCCTCTTTACCAAGCTCAATCCCGCCGACGCCGACGTGGAAGCCCGCTTCGCCGGGTCCGGCGCGGACCTGTACTGGAAGCCCTCCGCCGCCACCTGCTCCATCCGCAACCAGTATTTCACCGCCGACAAGGAAAAGCGCTCCTGCACCTCCATGGGCGTCTGCGACCCCTTCCGCTTTGACGAGCTGCCGGACATTGAGGCGAAGATATACCACTTTGCCGGGCTGGTCTACGGCGATTTCGACGGCCCCCTCTTCGCCGAGGCGGCGAAGCACGGCAAGGTGGCCGTGGACGTGCAGTGCCTCCTGCGGCACGTGGAGCCGGACAAGACCATGGCCTTCCACGACTGGGCGGAGAAGCGGGAATACCTCCCCTGCATCGACTACCTGAAAACCGACGCCGCTGAGGCGGAGATCCTCACCGGCCTGGCGGACCGGGCGGAGGCGGCGAAGGTCCTCCACGGCTGGGGGGCCAAGGAGGTCCTCATCACCCACAACACCGAAGTGCTGGCCTACGACGGGAAAACCGTCTACACCTGCCCCATCAAGGCCCGGAACCTCTCCGGCCGGACGGGGCGGGGGGATACCACCTTTGCCGGGTACATCACGGAGCGCCAGCGGGCGAACATCGAGGAAGCCCTGCTGTACTGTACGGCGCTGGTCTCTCTGAAGATGGAGACCCCCGGCCCCTTCCAGGGGACCCGGGAGGACGTGCTGAACTACATCAAAGAGTTCTACTAAGCGCCAAAACGCCCGCCGGAAAACCGGCGGGCGTTCTTTCTGTTTTACATGGAAATCGTGGTTCCGGTTTCTCCGGCGACGCCCGCCCCCGCCTTTTCCAGCAGGGTGATGAGCGCCCTTCTGCCGGGGCGGGACTCGGCGAACTTCACCGCCGCCTCCACCTTGGGCAGCATGGAGCCGGGGGCGAAGTGGCCTTCGCCGATGTACTTCCGGGCCTCGTCGGGGGTGAGGGAGTCCAGCCATTTCTCGTCGGGCTTGCCGAAGTTGACGGCCACTTTCTCCACCGCCGTGAGGATGATCAGGGTATCGGCGTCCAGCTGCTCGGCCAGCTTTTCGCTGGCGAAGTCCTTGTCAATGACTGCCGCCGCGCCCTTGAGGTGGTGGCCCTCCGTCTTGAACACGGGGATGCCGCCGCCGCCGCAGGCCACGACCACCAGCCCCGCCTCCACCATGTCCTGGATGGACTGGATTTCCACGATGGACACGGGCTTGGGGGAAGCCACCACCCGGCGGTAGCCCCGCCCGGCATCCTCAACGACCTGATAGTCCCGCTCCTTCACCAGCGCGTCGGCCTCTTCCTTGGTCATGAACGCGCCGATGGGCTTGGTGGGATTCCGGAAAGCGGGGTCCTCGGGGTCCACTTCCACCTGGGTGAGGACGGTAGCCACGCCCTTGTTGATGCCCCGGTCCAGCAGTTCCTCCCGCAGGCCGTTCTGGAGGTCGTAGCCGATGTAGCCCTGGCTCATGGCCACGCAGACGGACAGGGGGCAGGGAATATATTTCTCCGGGTCGGAGCGGGTCAGCTCGGTCATGGCGTTCTGAATCATGCCCACCTGGGGGCCGTTGCCGTGGGCGATGACCACCTGATGGCCCTGCTCGATCAGGTCCGCGATGGCCCTGGCGGTCTGCTTCACGGCGATCATCTGCTCGGGGAGATTGCTGCCCAGGGCATTGCCGCCCAGGGCGATAACGATACGCTCAGACATGATATGAAACCTCTATTTTCGTTATGATCGGGAATCCATGGCCCGTTCTCCAAAGCCTCCTTATTGAAAGGAGGTGGCACACCTCCCGGGGCCCCCGCAAAATCCGCAGATTTTGTGGGGAGAGGAGGAAGGAATGGAGCGGGTGGAGTTTTCGCCGCTGCGCGGTGGAAACGGAAAGGAGCGGAATTTCTTCCGACGACGTGACGGAGGATTGTTTACCAGGTTGCTGTTCTATTCCAAGCCCGCAATCGAAGAACTCTGGAGAACAATCCCCACCCGGCTTCGCCGGGAGCCCCTTTCAAAAGGGGCCTTTTTAATACGTCTCTTAGAAGAACTTTCTCTTATCCGCGCCGTCCAGAGCCATCAGAGCGGACACGGGGTCCTTCACCTTGCTCATCATAATCATGGCGGCGATGATATAGGGCTTATAGCTGGCCTCCTTGTACAGGGGCACCAGGTAGCGGTCGAACACAGAGTTGTCCACCTCGCCCTCGGGACAGCTCAGGCCGGTGATGTCGGCGGGCAGGCAGTGGAGGTAGAGGGCGGAGCCGTTCCGGGTCTTCTTCATCATCTCCTCGGAGCAGGTCCAGTCCTTGTGCTGGGCGTTCTGGGCCAGGAGCTTCTTCTCCAGGGCGTCAATGCCCGCCTGGTCCCCGGCCTGATAGAGCTTGGTGCGCTCTTCCATGGCGGCGAAGGGAGCCCAGCTCTTGGGATACACGATATCGGCATCCTGGAACGCCTCCTCCATGGTGGCGACCTTCTTATAGCTTCCGCCGGTGGCGGCGGCGTTCTTCTTGGCGATCTCCTCCACTTCGGGCATAACGTCATAGCCCTCGGGATGGGCCAGGACCACGTCCATGCCGAAGCGGGTCATGAGGCCGATGACGCCCTGGGGCACGGACAGGGGCTTGCCGTAGGAGGGGGAGTAGGCCCAGGTCATGGCGATCTTCTTGCCCTTGAGGTTCTCCACGCCGCCGAACTGGTGGATGATGTGGAGCATGTCGGCCATGCACTGGGTGGGGTGGTCCACGTCGCACTGGAGGTTCACCAGGGTGGGCTGCTGCTCCAGGATGCCGTCCCGGTAGCCCTCCTTCACGGCGTCCATGAAGGTCTTCTGGTACTTGTGGCCCTCGCCGATGAACATGTCGTCCCGGATGCCGATGACGTCGGCCATGAAGGAGACCATGTTGGCGGTCTCACGGACGGTCTCGCCGTGGGCGATCTGGGATTTCTTCTCGTCCAGGTCCTGGACGGTCAGGCCCAGCAGGTTGCAGGCGGAGGCAAAGGAGAAGCGGGTCCGGGTGGAGTTGTCCCGGAAGATGGAGATGCCCAGGCCGGAGTCAAAGATGCGGGTGGACTTGTTCCGCTCCCGGAGGTCCCGCAGGGCGTCGGCCACGGTGAAGATGGCGTCCAGCTCCTCGTCGGTCTTGTCCCAGGTCCAGTAGAAGTCGGACTTGTACATGTTGTTGATGTGCAGCTTTTCCAGGTGCTGCGCCAGCTCGATGGTCTTAGACATAGCTTTACTCTCCTTTAAAATTACATTATCGGTGTCAATTAGGAATTAGGAGTTAGGAATTAGGAATTTTCCGTCATCTGCCGGAAGGGGAACAGGCTTGAATAACCTCAATTCCTAATTCCTCATTACTCATTCCTAATTATTTAATGTCATTGTCGGTGAGGCTCTGCCGGAACTCGGTCACGTCGGCGGTCTTGTTCTCGGGCTTATACAGGCCGGGAACGGCGGCATACAGCGCGGCGCAGGTCACCAGGTCCTGCTTCCAGGTGATTTCGTTGGGGGCGTGGGCCTGAGACTCCGCGCCGGGGCCGAAGCCCACGCAGGGGATGCCGTACCGGCCCTGGATGGACACGCAGTTGGTGGAGAAGGTCCACTTGTCCGTCAGGGGGCGGCCCTCCCGGAGGTGCATGGCGTCCTTGGCCTGGTCGGCGTCGGCGTAGCCGATGCGCTTGTCGCCCCACAGGGCCTGATGGGCGTCCACCACCGCCTGGACATGGGCGGCGCTGGCCTTGTTGATCCAGGTGGGGAAGAAGCACTCGGTCTCGTAAACCGTGCCCGTCCAGGCGGGACAGTCGTACATGTACATGCTGACCTTCACGTCGTCGCCGTACTTCTTCACGCTGGGCAGGTCCCGGATTTCCTGGAGGCAGGAGTCCCAGGTCTCCCCGGCGGTCATGCGGCGGTCGATGGAGATGGAGCAGGAGTCCGCCACGGCGCAGCGGCTGGGAGAGGTGTAGAAAATCTGAGAGGTGGTGCAGGTGCCCCGGCCCAGGAACTGGGCGTCCTCGTAATGCTCGGGGTTGAACTCGGGGTTCAGCATCTTCACCAGGCCCTTGACCTCGTTGGAGGGGCCGTCGCCGTTCTCGTTGAGGGCCCGGACGTCCTGGAGAATGTCGGCCATCTTATAGATGGCGTTGTCGCCGCGGTGAGGGGCGGAGCCGTGGCAGGAAACGCCCTTCACGTCCACCCGGATCTCCATCCGGCCCCGGTGGCCGCGATAGACGCCGCCGTCGGTGGGCTCGGTGGAGATGACGAACTCGATCTTGGAACGGGCGTCTTCGGGACCGTTGAAGTACTTGTTGACGATGTACTGCCAGCACATGCCGTCGCAGTCCTCTTCCTGGACGGAGCCCACCACCATGATCTTGTAGCCCTCGGGGATGAGCCCCAGGTCCTTCATGATCTTCGCGCCGTACACGGCGGAGGCCATGCCGCCCTCCTGGTCGGAGCCGCCCCGGCCGTAGATGATCTCGTCGGTCTCATAGCCCTTGTAGGGGTCCGCTTCCCAGTTGTCGATGTTGCCGACGCCCACGGTGTCGATGTGGGAGTCGATGGCGATGATCTTCTCGCCCTGGCCCATCCAGCCGATGACGTTGCCCAGGCCGTCGATCTCCACCTTGTCAAAGCCCAGCTTCTCCATCTCGGCCTTGATGCACATGACCACTTCCTTCTCCTCGCAGCTCTCGCTGGGATGGGAGATCATGTCCCGCAGGAACCGGGACATCTCCGCCTTGTAGCCCTCCGCCGCAGACTTGATCTTCTCGTAATCCATGATGCAGACCTCCATGTAAATTCATATTTTGACGGCGCTTCCTTCCCGCCGTCTGTTCCTTACACTCTTATCATAGCACAAGTTTTCCAGATGTCAAACAAAATTTTTGAAAACCAAAAAAATTTTTTGAAAAGTAGTTGCTTTCTTCCAAGAGCCGTGGTATGATGCTATTGTGAATCCGTATCTTTGCATAAAAAAGGGGGTATGACCCACGGAAAACAGTAAATTGGAGCTGCTGCGGCAGGTAGCCGCCGGCATCGCCGCCCAGTTCGGCAGCAGCTGCGAGGTAGCCATCCACGACCTCAGCAAGGACCCGGACCGTTCCATCGTCTTCATCGCCAACGGCCACGTCTCCGGGCGGAAGGTAGGCGACGGGGCGTCCAACGTGGTGATGGAGCAGCTGCGGACCCAGGACCCGGAGCCGAAAGATCACCTCTGCTACCTGACCAAGACGCCGGACGGCAAAATCCTGAAATCCTCCACCGTCTACATCCGGGACCGCAAGGGGAAGGTCTCCGCCATCATGGCCATCAACTACGACATCTCCCGCCTGATGCTGATGGAGGAAGCCCTCCGGGACCTGGTGTCCACCGGGGACGAGGGTCCCTCGGAGCCGGAAAAGATCACCAATGTCAGCGACCTGCTGGACGAGCTGATTCAGCAGTCCGTGGCCCTGGTAGGCAAGCCCGCCGCCGTCATGAACAAGGACGACAAGGTGAAGGCCATCCAGTTCCTGAGCCAGAACGGGGCGTTTCTCATTACGAAGTCCGGCGACAAGGTCGCCAAGTATTTCGGGATATCCAAGTATACCCTGTACTCCTATATTGATATGAACAAGCAGGAGGAAAACGGGGGCTGAGGCGAAACGAAGAGGCGGGGCCGAAAGGCCCCGCCTCTTCTGTCGGTTCATTGGTGAAATTCTCGCCGAAATACCAGTGCAGACAGCTTTTTATGATGGATTATGGACGATCGTGCGGCAAACCTGCCGGGGATTTCCCCATCATTGTCCCAATCAAATGATGGATTTGCGCCAGCTATCTCACCGCCCCGGCAGGGGCGCCGCCCGGAGAATCACCCGCCCGAAGCAAACCAGCGCCCGCCCGCTGGCGGCAGGGAACACCACATCCGCGTCCGCCCTGGCCCGGTTCAGGGAAAACAGGTACACGATTCCCGCCGGGTCCCGGTAATACTGCTTGCACAAAATGTCCCCGTCCACGCAGAAAATCCCTACGTCCCCCGCCTCCAGCGGGTCCCGGTTCACGTAGGCCACGGAACCGTCCTCAATGTAGGGGGCCATGGAGTCCCCCTGAATCCGCACGGCGAACTCCGCCCCCGGCGGCACGTCGCCCGCCACGGCAATATAGTCGAAATCCTCCCCAAAAGCCGGGGCGGCGTACCCCGCCGCGGCCGGAGTCCGGTACAGGGGAATCATCCGGGGCTCCTCCGCCCCCCGGGCGGCCTCCGTCTCGTCCCGGTAGGCGCACAGGGCGTCCACCATGCTATGGACCGTCTCCCGGCCCAGGGGCGACAGCCCCCGGTATCCCTCAAGCAGCTTCTGCTCCCGGTGGCTCAGGGGCTGCTTCTGGCTGCGGAAACTGTCCTGAAAGAGCGTGTTGGGGTCCGTCTGCAAGCAGTCGAACATCCGAAGCATGATCTCTTCCTTGGGAAAACTGATGCCCGTCTCATAATTTCCCACCGCCGAGGGGGAAATCCCCAGCAGTTCCGCCAGCTCCGCCCGGCTCATCTCCAGCTCTCCCCGCCGGACCCGCAGCCGATCCCCAAACGTCATAACCGCCCCTCCTTATTACACTTTTTCCCATACTATCAGGCCCTCGCCGTTCTGTCAATTATTTTTTACAAGTTTCTTGTAATTTTCTCTTGACAAAATAGAACAGTTGTGCTATTTTATGGTTTGTGGACAAGAAATCTGTTGTTTTAAAAAAAATTTACAAGTTATCAAAAATTTATGCCTTTCGCATTTGTGCGTTGTACACAGAAAAAAGCCTCCTTTTGAAAGGAGGTGGCACGGCGGAGCCGTGACGGAGGATTG
>CAQVQZ010000088.1 GCA_948902155.1 uncultured Oscillibacter sp. | reverse complement strand
ATTGTTCTCCAAGGTCCTTCTACCGCCGGACCAGCAATCGAAGAAAGCCCCTGCGAACAATCCCCACCGCCCTCCGGGCGGAGCCCCTTTCCAAAGGGGCCTTAGTTCTGCGGAGTCTGCGAAAGCAGCCGTTGCTCCACTTCCGCCTCGATAAGGCGGCAAACCTCCGCGAACTCTTTTTCGACTTCCGTATTGGTGAACCGCAAGACCTTCAGCCCCAGGGCTTCCAGAAACGCCGTGCGCTCTTGATCGTACTCGATCAAACCGTGTTCGTCGTAGTGCTGGCATCCGTCCAGCTCCACGACCAGGTCCGCTTTCCGGCAGAAGAAATCGACGATATATTCGCCAATGATTCTCTGGCGGTTCCACCGCGGCGAGGCGGTACGCAGAAAATCATACCATAAATGCCGCTCCTGGGGCGTCGGTTCGTTCCGGAGCTGTGAGGAATGCGGTTTTTGTCCTTTGTCACGAGGCAGTATCTTCATATTCATCACCCATGCCAAGATATACCACAGAATCCAGACGATATCAACTCGACGAACCGTAAATTTTATGTTACAATTACTTCCAGGAAGCGCTCTCCGGGCCGCCCCGCCGAATCCGTGCCGCCCGACCTCCCCCCTACCCTCCGGGCCCATGGTCCGGGACGGTCCGGAGAACGCCTTCTGGGAAGCGGGGAGACCTTATGGAAGAACAGCTCATAACGGCATACCTCTGCTTCTGGCTGGCCGTCCTCGGCGCAGTGTCCGGCAGCTTTTTGGACTGCGCCGCCTCCCGCTGGGCCGGGGGGGACCCCCATCCCTTCGCGGGGCGGTCCCGGTGCGGCTCCTGCGGGCGCACGCTGGGGGCGCGGGACTTGGTCCCGGTGTTCAGCTTCCTGTTCCGCCGGGGCCGGTGCCGCTACTGCGGGGAGCGCATCCCCGCCGGGTGTCTGGTTTCCGAGCTGGCGGGCGCGGCGGCGTTCGTGTGCCTGGGGGTGCGCTTCGGCCTGGAGCCGGAGCTGGGGCAGTGGCTGGCATGGGCCTTCCTCCTGCTGGCCCTGAGCCTGACGGACTGGGCGGCGCGGCTCATTCCGGACAAGCTGCTGCTCCTGCTGGCGGCGAACCGGGCGGTATGGTTTTTCATCCTGGGCCACGGGGTCCGGGAAGCCCTGGCGGCGGTGACAGCCTGCGCCGTCCCGGCGGCGCTGCTGGCCCTGGTGCTGCTGCTGGAAAAGCTCCTGGGCCGGGAGGCCATGGGCGGCGGAGACATCAAGCTGCTGTTCGTCCTGGCGCTGTACCTGACCTGGGCGGAGCTGTTCCTGACGCTGCTGGCGGCGTGCCTCCTGGGCCTCCTGTGGGCGGCGCTCACCGGCGGCAGACGGGGAACCGCCATGCCCTTCGGCCCCTTCCTGGCGGCGGCCGCGCTCCTCACCGTATGTTGCGGCGGCCCCTTATTAGAGTGGTATTTCAGCTTATTGTAAAAAAAGCCTCAACAAGCACTTTCTCCCGCCGCCGTGCGGCAGACCGAACCCAAAGCCGCAGAGCGAGCGAAAGTTCTTTTTGATACTTTTTCCCCTTCGGGGACGTACTCCACTAAGGCTTCGCGGAGCGAAGCCAAGTGTCGTTACAGTCTTCCAAGAAAACGTATGGAGGAGGAACCTATGGGAAACACACGGCTGGGATTTGACATCGGCAGCAGCAGCCTGAAAATCGCGGTGCTCCGGGGCAGCGAGACCCGGATTGAGGAGCTCCGCCTGCCGGAGAACATGGTGGACGGCACGGGAGCCATCGTCCTGCCTCACGCCTTCGCCCAGTTTTTGAAGCAGGCGAAAAAGGACTTGTCCCTCCCCCGGGGCCGGGCGGCGCTGGCGCTGCCCCCCAGCCAGGTAATTTGCCGCCTGGTGACCATGCCCCGGATGACCACGGAGCAGCTTTTGCTGAACCTGCCCTATGAGTTTTCGGACTTCATCCAGGGCGTGGCGGACCAATATCACTGCGATTACGCCGTCTGCGCCTCCGCCGAGGGGGACGACGAGGCCCAGGGCGTGCCCATGATGGCTGCGGTGGCGGCGAAGCAGACCCTGGCGGAGTACGCCCGGATGTTCGCCCATGCGGGCATCCGCCTGAAAACCGTCCTTCCCCAGGAAATGGCGCTGATTCAGCTCTGCCAGGCCCGGGGCGCGGGGGCGGAGGAATTCTGCTTCATTGACCTGGGGCACCAGTTCACCCGCATCACGGTGGTCTGGCGGGACCGGGTCCAGGCCACCCGGCAAATCGCCCTGGGCGGGCGGAACCTGGATACCATCGTGGCCAACGAGATGGGGGTGGACCCCTTCCTCTCCAACACCTACAAGACCTCGAACTTTCAGGACGTCCTGACCCTCCCGGCCATCGCGGAGGTCTGCGACCGCATTGCCGTGGAAATCCTCAAGGTCATCAACTTCTACCAGTTCACCTACCGTTCCAGCAGCCTTGACGGCGTTTACCTGGTGGGCGGCGGCGCGGCCCTGCCCCTGCTGCGGCAGAGCATCGAGAACACGGTGGGCCTGCCCCTGCTGGACCCGGCGGACCTTCCGCCGGAGGCCGGGGGAACGGCCGCCTCTGCGGGCGTTTTCGCCGCCGGAGCGGCCATGGGAGGGAAATGAGATGAGCAAACGAAAAGCGTCTTACCCCGCCAAGCGGTCCATGAACCTCTTCTACAAGCCCGACCGTACCACGAAACCGGCCACCATCGCGCTGTATGTGCTCTTCGCCCTGGTCTGCCTCCTGGGCCTGGGCAAGTTCCTGGTTTACGACGTCTGGATGGAGACCGTCCAGGCCCAGCGGGCCCTGACCGCCGCGGAGGAGCAGCTGGACAGCCTCACCCTGGAGCTGGCGGACTACGGCGAGGTCTGGGAGCGCTACAGCCGCTACTCCGCCACCGACGAAGAGCGGGACCTCATTGACCGCATGGAGGTCCTGGCCCTGCTGGACAAGGCCGTGGGGGCCTCCGCCTCCATGGACGCGCTGTCCATCAGCGGCAGCACGGTCCAGCTCCAGTTTTCCGGCGTGACCCTGGCCCAGACCGCCCAGATCGTCAACGCCCTGGAGGCGTCCCCCATCGTGGCCTATACCATGGTGAACACCGCCGCCACCACCCAGACGGAGGGCGCGCCCGCCGACGTCAGCGCCCCGGTTCAGGCCAGCATTCTGATTCAGCTGCAAAAGGAGGTGCCCCAGGGATGAGAAGACAACTGACGGCCCGGGAGTGGATGCTTCTGGCCCTGCTGGGCGTCCTCCTGGTAGTGAGCGGCTATATGATGCTGTTCTACCTGCCCCAGACCGCCGAACAGGACCGCTGCGTGCAGGAAACGGAGTCCTGCCGCACGGAAATCGAGGCCGCCCAGCTCCGGTTAGAGGACAAGCGCCGGATGGAGCGGGAGCTGGAAGCCCTCTTTTCCTCCGGGACGCCGCCACTGAGCATTGCCGATTACGACAATCTCCAGCCCGTCATGTTCGAGCTGAATTCCATCCTGGCCTCGACCCAGGACTACAGTTTGTCCTTCAGCACAGTGGACGCCTCCCAGGCCATCGTCCGCCGGAGCATCTCCATGAACTTCACCACCGGCACCTACGAGTCCGCCAAGGCGGTGCTCCAGCAGCTCCACGACAGCGCCTTCCGCTGCATGCTGGACAGCGTGAGCGTCAGCATCGGCCAGGGGGACCGGAGCGCCGTGTCCGTCAGCGGAAACATCGTGTTCTTCGAGTACCAAGCTAACCCCCAGGCGTAGGAATGTCTTGGACCGCGTAAAGGCGGGCTCTGTACAGCTGCGCCCCATTCATGAATAGAAATTTTACGCGCCCGCTTTCCGAACCCGTTTGCCGGAAAGCGGGCTTCGTTTTTCAGGCATTTCGCCCATACGGAACGCCAAGTCCTTTTATCGAACGTCTATGGTCCCGTTTCGCCCAGCCCGGACAGCGCAACATAAATCTGACCTCATAGGCAGAAGATAGGAAAATTTAAAGAAATTTTTAACAGTGCCGCACTTTGGGGTGCATAGCGGGGGAATTTGTGGTAAACTAATGAAAATTGTCGAACAATGGAGGGACCCGCTATGAACGACGGCATGTCTGGACTGGATGTAAGAGAGGAACGGGAACACGTTCCGGCCAGGGAGCGAAGGCCCTCCCGGCCCCGGAGGCAGCCGGACGGGCTCAGCGTCCTGGCCCTGGCGGTTTCCATCCTCACGCTGATTATGGCCGGGACGGCGCTGTTTCTGGTCCTGCGGGGAGAGGAAGAGCCGGAGGAACCGGCCGACATCCCGGAGCCGGTTACCATCCGGTTTGGCGACATGGTCCTGACGCCTTTGGAGGGGATGCCCCTCAATCCCTACGACAAGGATGCCTTCGGCCTGGATGACAAGGGCCGGGTCACCTACGAGAAAGACGGACAGAGGGCCCGGACGGGCATCGACGTGTCCACCCATCAGAAGGACATCGACTGGCAGGCCGTGGCGGCGGACGGCGTCGAGTTCGCCATGCTCCGGCTGGGGCACCGGGGATACACCGAGGGCGGGCTGTTCATGGACGAGGCGTTTGCCCGGAACCTCCGGGGAGCCCTGGACGCCGGACTGGAGGTGGGCGTCTACTTCTTCTCCCAGGCCGTCACGCCGGAGGAGGCGGAGGAAGAGGCGAACTATGTGCTGGAGGCCCTGGACGGGCAGGAGCTGGCGTTTCCCGTGGCCTTTGACTGGGAGTCCATCACCGGAGACGAGGCCCGCACGGACGGGCTGGACGGCGAAGCCATGACCCGGTGCGCCGCCGCCTTCTGCAAGCGGGTGGAGGACGCGGGCTACCGCCCGGCGGTGTACTTCAACCGGACCCAGGGATATCTCCGGTACGACCTGCGGGAGCTGGCGGAGTACGAGCTGTGGCTGGCGGAGTACGCCGATACGCCGGATTTTTATTACCACTTCGACCTCTGGCAGTATTCCCACACCGGCCGGGTGGACGGCATCCAGGGGGATGTGGATTTGGACCTGGCGTTTTGACGGGGAATGAAGTGCAGGAAACGGGCGGCTAAAATAGGGAAACTGCCACCAATCGGAGATTTTAATGCAGGGGCGGCTATCCGCCTCCGCGAACACCATGCCTCCGGGGAAGCGCCCGGAATCGTACGTGCGGGTCCGTGGACCCCGGCGGTTGAAGAAGAAACGGGCGGTTGATAACCGCCCCTACATTCCGGTCCTATCGATAGAACATCCAGTATACAAACCGCCTGTTGATAAATGTGCAATCGGATAATCTCTGAAAGGAAGGAAATCGCGTATGTATGAACTGATTCAGGCTTCCGAGAGGAGCTATTATATACAAAGTCCGGCCAAGATCGGGCTGGTCCGGCTGAACGAGCAGGACGTCTGCCTCATCGACAGCGGCAGCGACAAGGACGCGGGGCGGAAGGTCCGGCAGATTCTGGACGCTCACCACTGGCGGCTTACCGCCATCTACAACACCCATTCCAACGCCGACCACATCGGCGGGAACCGCTATCTGCAAAACCAGACGGGGTGCCGCGTCTACGCGCCGAGAATCGAGTGCGATTTTACCCGGCACCCCATTCTGAAGCCCTCGTTTCTCTACGGCGGCTATCCCTGCAAGGATTTGCGGCACAAGTTCCTCCTGGCCCAGGAGAGCGGCGCGGAGTATCTGACCGACGGCTGCCTGCCGGAGGGAATGACGCGGATTCCCCTGCCTGGGCACTTCTTCGACATGACGGGCTTCCGGACGGCGGACGGCGTGGTGTACCTGGCGGACTGCCTCTCCAGCAGGGAGACCCTGGAGAAGTACCGGATTGCCTTCCTCTATGATGCGGCGGCTTATCTGGACACTCTGGAGAAAGTCCAGGCCATGGAAGCCAGGCTCTTCGTTCCCGCCCACGCGGAGGCGGCGGAGGACGTTTCCGAGCTGGCGCGGCACAACATCCAACAGGTGCTGGAGATCGCGGAGAAGATTGTGGAGCTGTGCCGGGAGCCGCTTTGCTTCGAGGAGATTCTGCGGAGGCTTTTCATGGCCTATGGGCTGGCGATGAACTTCGAGCAGTACGTGCTGGTGGGCAGCACGGTCCGCTCTTACCTCTCCTGGCTCAAGGATACCGGGCGGCTGGAGGCGTTTTTTGAGGACAACCGGCTCCTTTGGCGGGCGGTATGACCCGTTTCCAATCGAGCCTGAGCATCCAAGGGACCGCGCTCCCAAAAAACAGCCACACCCCCGGCCCCTCCGCCGGAAGTGTGGCTGTAACCAACTTCCCTATTCGTCCAAATCAATCGAGATATGCTCCGTCCCATGCTCGTCGAACTCATCCAGGTACGTATCGATCCGCTCCATCAGCGCGCCGTAGTTCTCCCTGGTAAGGGGCTCCCCGTCCATATCCCGCAGGGCCAGCTCCTCCGCCAGAATCTCGTAAAACACCACGTCCTCGTAATTCTCAATGGCCTCGTGGATGCCCCCGGCGGCGAAGGCCCTGGAGGGAATCAAATCCCCCTGGTACAGCTCCACCAGCTTCCCCATGCCGTGGCGGAGGCAGTGGGAGAAGATCAGGCTCTCCACCTGGTCATATTCCCGGATGCGGTCGTCCTCCCGGGTGGAATTGAGCACCCAGTTGCCTATGTAGACCAAATCCAGCAGATAGCGGTACTGCTGTTCCGTCAACTCGATTTTCATGGTCAGCCCCTCCTCGCGGCCCAGATGGCGCTTGTATTCAATAGATAGCACGATTATAGCAGAGCCGCCGGAAAATTTCCACATAAAAAAGAGGGAAAAAAGACTAAATTCTGTCTTGCGGCAAAGGCGCTCTCATAGTATAATACATAATTCAGAGCGATTTCCAGCACCGGCGGGATAATCCCCCGCCCTGAGAGGAGTGACGGCATTGGATACTCGCCCCATCGGCGTATTTGACTCCGGCCTGGGCGGCCTGACGGCGGTCCGGGTCCTCCGGCGCATTCTGCCCGAAGAGGACCTGGTTTACTTCGGCGACACCGCCCGGGTCCCCTACGGGGGCCGGTCCAGGGAGACTCTCGTCAAATTTGCCCGGCAGAACCTGCGCTTCCTCCGGTCCTTTGGCCCGAAAGCGGTCCTCATCGCCTGCGGCACAGTGTCCACCACCGCCCTGGACATTCTCCAGGCGGAGAACGATCTGCCCATTGTCGGCGTGGTGGAACCCACCTGCCGCAAGGCCCTGGCCGTGACCGAGACCCGCCGGGTGGGACTCATCGCCACCCAGGCCGCAGTCCGTTCCAGGGGCTACGAGACGGCGCTGCGGAGGCTGGACCCCGGCGTGGAGGTCCTGTGCCATCCCTGTCCGCTGTTTGTCCCCCTGGTGGAAAACGGGCGCTTCCACCCCGGCGACGTGGTCATCGAGACAGTTGCCCGAGAGTATTTGGCCCCCATGCTGGACTGGGGCATGGATACCCTGATCCTGGGCTGCACCCACTATCCCCTGCTGGAGGACGTCATCGCGCATATCTGCGGCCCCGGAGTTACCCTCATCTCCGCCGGGGAGGAATCCGCCTTTGAGCTGAAGCGCCTCCTCGCCGCCCAGGGCCTCCGGGCTCCGGCGGACCGGCAGGGCGGTGCCGGGTTCTGGGTCAGCGACCGGCCGGAGGACTTCGAGGGCGCTGCCTCCCTGTTTTTGCAGGAGGACATCCGCCATATGGCACGGAGGGTTGACATTGACCAATACTGAGAAGAATAAGCTGCCCGTACTGCTGACCATCCGGTCGGAGCAGCGCTATGAGGATATGGACCCGGACAGCATCGAGCTGATGACCGAGGGCACCCTGGAGCTGACCAGGGAGGGGATGGTCCTCTCCTACCAGGAGAGCGAGCTCACCGGCCTGGAGGGCACCACCACGGCCTTTGAGATTCGGGGCCCCCAGGTGATTTTGTGCCGGACCGGCAATGTAAATTCCCAGATGGTGTTTGAGGAGGGCAAGCAGCACACCTCCATCTACGAGACCCCCTTCGGCGAGCTGGCCATCGACATCCAGACCAGCCGCCTCCGCCACAGCCTGACGGACCAGGGCGGCCTGATGGACCTGCGCTATTCCATCTCCGTGGACCACGCCGTCACCGGCCGGAACGCCTTCAAAATCCACGTCCGGCGGAAGCATGAGCTCCGGCAAAACGGGTAATCTAAGAACCTGTATTCACAACCGTTGAACGCCGTCTGAGCGGGTCTTTTGCCCCCACTCTTCGTTAAATTTTTTCCCCGGGCGGCAGCCCGCGAAAAAAATTTGCCTCGATTGGAGGCAAAATCCCTCGCTCAGCCGGCATCCCCCGGTTATGAATACAGGTTCTTACAAACGACATCCGAAAGGAAGCGATTTACAACATGACGAACATGGTACAAAACGCCAAGGACCAGGCCGCGGCCCTGGCCATGGCGGCCTACCGGGCCGCGGCGGCGGACGGGACCCTGCCCCAGGCCGAGGTACACACCGCTCCGGTGGAGATTCCCCGGGGCGCCGCCAACGGCGATTTCACCACCACCTTTGCCCTGGCCGCGTCCAAGGCCCTCCGCCAGCCCCCCCGGGCCATTGCTCAGGCCCTGCTGGACCATATGGACCTGACGGACAGCTATTTCGCCTCCGCCGAGATCGCCGGGGCGGGCTTCCTAAACTTCCGCCTGGGCCAGCGCTGGTATGAGGACGTCTGCGCCGCCGTGGAGCGG
>CAQVQZ010000087.1 GCA_948902155.1 uncultured Oscillibacter sp. | reverse complement strand
TCCTCGTTGACCTTCCGGCCGGCGGCCTGGATGGACTGGAGGGCGCCGATGGCCATATCGTCGTTGTTGCAGAAGACAACCTCAATGTCCGTACCGAACTGGGCCAGGTCGTTGGCCACGATCTCCTGGCCGCGCTCACGCATCCAGTCGCCGCGGGTGAGGTTCAGCTGCTCGACTTCCTTACCAGCATCCTTCAGGGCCTTGACGGAGTACTCGGTACGCAGCTGGGCGTCGATGTTCTCGGGGTCGCCCTGGACCATGATGTAGGAAATCTTGCCGTCGCCATTGATGTCGCCCTGATTGGGGGTATCCAGAATCAGCTCGCCCTGCATGGTGCCGGACTGAGCGGCCAGCGCACCGACATAGACCAGCTTGTCATAAGCGGCCATCTGCTCCTTGGTGGGCTCGCGGTTGATGAGCACGGTGGGGATGCCGGCGGCCTTGACGGTGGCGATGATCTGGTCGGCGGCGGAGGTCATGACGGGGTTGATGATCAGAGCGTCAACGCCCTGGGTGATGTAGGTGTTGATCTGCTCGTTCTGCTTGGCCTGGTCGTTGGCGCCGTCCTGGAAGGTGACCTCATAGCCCTTGGCCTTGAGGATCTCGTCCAGCGCGTTCCGGTAGGTGGTCATGAAAGCGTCGGTGAACTGATAGATGCACACGCCGATGGTGCCGCCGCCCTCGGGGGCGTCGGGAACGGTGGTGTCCGCAGGGGGAGTAGTGGTGTCGGTCTGAGCGGGCTGGCTGTCGCCGGCGTTGTCGGCGGGCTTGTCGCCGCCGCAGGCGGTAAGCAGAGCCAGCATCATGACCGCGGCAAGAAGCAAGGCAAACGTCTTTTTCATCAATAGTTCCTCCAAATTTAATTTCGCGCTTTGAGATGAGAATAATTCCCAAAACACGTTTTTCATTTTAGACGAAGCCGGGCGAAAAAACGATAGAAAATTCTTGGACGTTTCATGAAAAAACTGCGATGTCCCAAAACAGGCGGCCCCGCCGCGCCGTCCGGGGAAGAGACGGCGCGGCGGGGCTTGTGGGCAATGCTGCAAATAGAGGGCTCCTTTGCCTGTCTCCCTTTGCAAATGCCGGAGGCAGCGTTTTGCTTAAAAAAAGAGCCCCCTTTTGAAAGGGGGTGGCACGGCGGAGCCGTGACGGAGGATTGTTGCAGGGGTTATCCTCTATCATCTGACTTGCATATAGAAGAGCGTTCGTAGAGATTCATTTCTATCTCCCGTCTGACAATAGAAGGGAGTTCATGGGTCCTCCTTATTATTGCTGGCCTTGCGATAGATAGGAGTCCCTGCAACAATCCCCACCCGCCTTCGGCGGGAGCCCCTTTCAAAAGGGGCCTTTTGGGGGTGCGCTGAACCAAATGACATTGGCCGCAAAATCATATTTTCCGTCAAGCTCTCCATCCGGCCCTCCCGCCGGAAATCTCAGGCCATTTTCTCCACCATGCGGTCGACTCTTCTGGGATTCAAATCGTCCTCGGTGACCACCTTCGCCCGCTGGCCCACCAGGGCGTACAGTCCCAGCAGGGACCGGGCGTCCAGCATCACCGTCTCGGTGCTCAGCCAGACCTCATAGGGAGCCTCGCAGGCCAGGCGGTGAATCCGGCGGACCTGCTCCACACTCTTTATATCGATTTCTCTTGTCATAGTTTCCTCCTTGTCGCGGCAGAACCGGGCAACCCCGTCCTGCCGAACCTTCGGAAACGCGCGGCGACGGGCTTCCGGCCCTGTGCAAGACCCCCTGACGGTGGGGCGGGTGCGCGCTCCGAACCAAATGAATACGGACCAATCCTCTTCAGGATTAGGCACATTCTAGCAAAGAAGGATGGAAACTGTCAACGCCGGTTTTTATAAGATTTGCACAATTTGATATAAAATATTTTGTACAAATAAACAAAAACCGAGGCCTGCTCGGCCATCCGCAGCCTTCTACAGATCGTCCACATCCTGCACCGGGACCTCGCTGGGGTCTGCGGGCCTGCCGGTCCAGCTGCCCTGGGGGTCCGTCTTGGGGGCGGCAAGCTGGGATAACTCCCTGGCCTTTTTCATCGCGTTGTTTTCCGGGCGGCGTTCCATCGCGCACACCTCCTTTCGGCGTGTGATTTTGCTGTTAGTATAGCCTTTTTCCGCCGGACTATTTCGATTCCTGTGGAAATCGAAGCTCCGGTGTGCTATCCTATTCGTATCACCGGCAAAGGAAGTGGTTTTGCATGGAGCGCCGAATCGTATGCTATGGCGATTCCAACACCTTCGGCTATGACCCCTGTTCCCCTCTGGGCGGGCGGTATCCGCGGGACGTCCGCTGGACGGGCCTTCTGGAAGCCGACGGCTGGACAGTCTCCAACGAGGGGGAAAACGGCCGTTCCATCCCCCGGCTGGACTGGGAGTTCAAAGCGGTGGTCCAGGCGGCCCGCCGGGCGGAGGTGCTCACGGTCATGCTGGGAACCAACGACCTGCTCCAGCGCCCCGGCCTCCGGGCCGAAGTCTGTGCCGGGCGGATGGAGGCATTCCTGACCGCCGTTCTGCCCGGTCTGCCGCCGGAGTGCGAAGTCCTTTTGATCGCGCCGCCGCCCATGAAGCCCGGACTCTGGGTGCGGGATGACTCCCTTTTGGAGGAATCCGCACGGCTGGCGGGCGCTTACGAAGCACTGGCCCGGCGCTTGGGCGTTGGCTTCGCCAACGCGGGGGAGTGGAATGCCGGCCTTGCTTACGACGGCGTGCATTTCTCCCCGGAGGGGCACCGGGCCTTTGCCAGGAAACTGCTGGAAACCCTGAACTCCCGTTCCGGCACAGAAAAGGAGGAATGACCCTTGGAAAAAACACGCTGCCGCTGGGCCGACCCGGCCTCGGCCCTCTACACGGCCTACCACGATGAGGAGTGGGGCCGTCCGGAGCACGACGACCGGAAGCTCTTTGAAATGCTGATTTTGGAAGGTTTCCAGGCCGGGCTGTCCTGGATCACGATTCTGAAAAAGCGGGAGGCGTTCCGGAACGCCTTCGACGGCTTCGACCCTGCCGTGGTAGCCGGGTACGGCCCGGAGAAGGTGGAAGCCCTGATGAACGACTCCGGCATCATCCGGAACCGCCGGAAAATCGAGGGCGCTGTCCGGAACGCGCGGGTATTCCTGGATATTCAGCGGGAATTCGGCTCTTTCGACCGCTACCTTTGGGGCTTCACCCACGGCGAGGCCGTCCGGAACCCGGACGGCCAGGCGCGTGCCAGCTCCCCCTTGTCGGACCAAATCTCGGCGGACCTGAAACGGCGGGGGATGAAGTTCGTGGGCACGGTCATCGTCTATTCCTTCTTGCAGGCGGTGGGCGTGGTCAACGACCACGAACCCGGCTGCTGGCTCCATCCCGCCCCGCCGGAAGGGGAGGCGGATTGACCCGACGGGCGCTCAGGCGAACCAGAGCTCCTCGCAGGTGGTGGACACGGCGGTGGCTCCGGCGGAGAGGGCCGCCATGACGTCCTGCTTGTCCGACAGGAGACCGCTGGCAATCAGCGGGCGGTCGATCTGCCCGCAGAGGCGGCTGATCACCCGGGGCATGGCTCCAGGAAGGATGTCCACCATGTCGGCCTGACAGCCCTGGTTCAGCACGTTGGCAAAGGCCAGGGAGTCCAGCAGGAAAAACCGCTGGATGGACAGCAGGTCCAGTTCCCGGGCCCGCTGAATCAGGCTCGCACGGGTGGAGATGATTCCGTCGGCCTGGGTGGTCTCCCGGAGGAAGTCCGCCGCGATGTCCCGGACAGCCAGGCCGTTCACCAGGTCGGCGTGGACAAAGGCCAGCTTGCCGCCCTCCTTGACCCGCCGGACCAGGCCGGCGATGTTCAAAATCGTGCCCTGCAAAATGAAGACGGCGGCGCACTCCGACTCCAGGGCCTGGGCCAGGCCCTCGTCGTTCTTGACGGCGGCAATCACGGGGGAATCCCGGAGGGATTCCAGAAACGCGGCTTTTTTGCTTTTCATGCGGACCTCCAGATCATGTTTGGACGGCTTTCAGCCGAGGATAGTAAACGAAGTTATTGTATCACATCCCCGGCGGAGAACCAAGGGAGGCGGGAATTTTTCGGCACTTTTTACAAGACTTTTTCTCCCGCTCCCTCTTGCAACCGGATTCGGAAGATGCTATGCTATATTTGAAAATGAGATAGAGGCGCGGGGACGATGAAGTCGCGGGAGCCGGCAGGCTAAGATCGCGGCAGGGGCAACTCCGCCGAACCTCCCGCCCAGGCATGGGCGCGGGGTGGGTCCGGGGGAAATACCTCCGGGACTGTCCGCGGCGCTGCTGCGGGGGCGCTATCTGCTTACAGGGAACGCACGCCGCTGGGGCGGGCAGACTGTCGGTAGGAGCGCGCCTCTACCGGCTTTTTTATTGCATCCGGAATTTACGAAGCTTGGAGGACATGCAAATGAAGTTCAACAATCCCAAGGGCTCCATCGTCGCCATGATCACGCCCTTCCACGAGGACGGCAGCGTCAATTTCGACGTGCTCACGAATCTGCTGGAGCGGCAGATCGCCGCCGGGACCGACGGCATCCTGACCCTGGGCACCACCGGCGAGTATCCCACCATGAGCCACGAGGAGGACGCCTCCGTCGTCGCCCACACCATCAAAGTCGTCAACGGCCGGGCGCCCGTCATCGTGGGCAGCGGGTCCAACTGCACCGCCACTCAGCTGGAGAAGAGCATTCAGTACCAGAATATGGGCGCGGACGCTCTGCTGCTCATCGCGCCGTACTACAACAAGGCCAATCCCGAGGGCATGTACCGCCACTTCGCCGAGACGGCGGACAAGGTGCAGATTCCCTGCCTGCTGTACAACGTTCCGGGGCGGACGGGGTGCTCCATCCCCGTCTCCGTGGTGGAGAAGCTGGCGAAGCACCCCAACATCTGCGGCATCAAAGAGGCCAGCGGCGACATGAGCTACGCCATGAAGATCGCCCACTGCGCGGGGCCGGACTTCGCCATCTATTCCGGCAACGACGACATCACCGTGCCCCTGATGAGCATCGGCGGCAGCGGCGTCATCTCCGTCTTTGCCAACGTCATGCCCGCCATGTGCCACCAGATCGTGGCCGACTACGCGGCGGGCCGGCAGGAGCAGGCCCTGGCGAATCATTTGAAGTACCTTAAGCTGATGAACGACCTCTTTATCGAAGTGAATCCCATTCCCGTCAAGTCCGCCATGAACATGATGGGCCTGAACGTGGGTCCCATGCGACTGCCCCTGTGCGAGATGAGCGAGGAGCATCAGAAGGTCCTCCGGGCGACGCTGGAGGAGGCGGGGCTGCTGTGAGATATATCCTGACAGGCCGGGGCAAGATGGGCCGCCTCATTCAGGAGACCGCCCAGGCCGCCGGGGACGAGATCGAAGCCGCCTTCGGGCGGGAGGACCTGGACCAGCTGGGCCGTCTGGGCCGTGCAGCCGACGTGGTCATCGACTTCTCCCGGCCGGAGGCCCTGCCGGAGATCGCCTCCTACGTCCGCCGGACCGGCACGCCCCTGCTCTCCGGCACCACCGGCTTCACCCCGGACCAGCTCCGGCAGCTGGAAAGTCTGGGAAGCGCCGCGCCGGTGCTCTGGAGCGCCAACTTCTCCCTGGGCATGGCGGTGCTGTACCGGGCCCTGGCGGAGGTCTCCGAGGTCTTGAAGCCGGATTTCGACATCGAGCTCACCGAGACCCACCACAACCAGAAGGTAGACGCCCCCAGCGGCTCCGCCAAGCTCCTGCTGGAAGCCGTAGACCCCCGGCACGAGTACCGCCGGGTCTATGGCCGGGAGGGCGTCACCGGCAAGCGGCAGAAGAACGAGATCGGCGTCCACGCCCTCCGGGGCGGCACGGCAGCCGGGACCCACAGCGTCCACTTCTTCGGTCCCGACGAGGAACTGGAATTTACCCATCGCGCGTCCAGCCGTCAGATTTTCGTCAACGGCGCGCTCCACATGGCCCGGCTGCTTCCGGGAAAGCCAAACGGAGTCTATGATTTGCAGAAAATACTATTTGGAGAGCGGTGAATTTAGAGTGAAGAGTTAAGAGTGGAGAGTGGAGATCAACGAGCAGGGAAATCTTCACTCTTTCAGGAAGGGGTTGTTTTTATGAATGCGCAGGAAATTATTGACTATATTGCCAATTCCGAGAAGAAAACGCCGGTGAAGCTCTACGTCAATACCACGGGGCCGGTGGATTTTGGGTCCGCGAAGGTGTTTGGCAGCGGGAACAGCTTCACCGTGTTCGGGGATTGGGCGGAGCTGAAAGCCATTCTGGAGGCGAACGCCGGGAAGATCACGGACTATGTCGTGGAGAACGACCGGAGAAATTCCGGCGTGCCTCTGCTGGACACCAAGGAGATCAAGGCCCGCATCGAGCCCGGCGCGATTATCCGGGAGAAGGTGGAGATCGGCGAGGGGGCCGTCATTATGATGGGGGCCGTTATCAACATCGGCGCGGTGGTCGGCAAGGGCACCATGATCGACATGGGGGCCGTCCTGGGCGGACGGGCTACCGTGGGGGACCACTGCCACATCGGCGCGGGGGCCGTGCTGGCCGGGGTGGTGGAGCCCGCTTCGGCCACGCCGGTCATTGTGGAGGACGGCGTGCTGGTGGGGGCCAACGCGGTGGTCATTGAGGGCGTACACATCGGAAAGAACGCCGTGGTCGCCGCCGGGGCCATCGTCATTGAAGACGTGCCCGATAACGCCGTGGTGGCCGGAAGCCCGGCCCGCATCATCAAGATGAAGGACGAGAAGACCGAGGGCAAGACCGCCCTGGTGGACGCGCTCCGGAAGCTGTGAGACAGAAAAACCGCCTGGGATGGAATTTCCCAGGCGGTTTCTTTTCACCAGACCAGCGTCGCGAAGTAGTCTTCTAGGGTTTCGGCCCGGCGGATGAGGTCCACGCCGCCGTCCTCCCGGAGGAGAAGCTCTGCGGAACGGAGCTTGCCGTTGTAGTTGTAGCCCATGGAGAAGCCGTGAGCGCCGGTGTCGTGGATCACCAGCAGGTCGCCCCGGTCGATCTTCGGCAGCATCCGGTCCACCGCGAATTTGTCGTTGTTCTCGCAGAGACTTCCCGCCACATCGTACTTGTGGTCGCAGGGGGCGTTCTCCTTGCCCATGACGGTGATGTGGTGGTACGCGCCGTACATGGCGGGGCGCATCAGGTTGCAGGCGCAGGCGTCCACGCCGATATACTCCTTATAAATATGCTTCTCGTGGATGGCCCGGGTGACCAGATGGCCGTAGGGGGCCAGCATGAAACGGCCCAGCTCCGTGTAGATAGACACCTGGCCCATCCCGGCGGGGACCAGGATCTCCTCGTAGGCCCTCCGGACCCCCTCGCCGATGGCGGCGATGTCGTTGGCGGGCTCCTCCGGGCGGTAGGGCACGCCCACGCCGCCGGAGAGGTTGATAAAGGTGATTTGACAGCCCGTCTCCGCCTGGAGGTCCGCCGCCAGCTGGAAGAGAATGCGGGCCAGGGCGGGGTAATACTCGTTGGAAAGGGTGTTGGAGGCCAGGAAGGCGTGGATGCCGAACTCCTTGGCTCCCAGGGCTTTCAGACGCCGGAACGCCTCGGCCAGCTGGGGGCGGGTCATGCCGTATTTGGCGTCGCCGGGGTTGTCCATCACCTGCGCGCCGTCCCGGCTCTCCCCCAGGGTGAAGACCCCGCCGGGGTTGTAACGGCAGCAGATTTTCTCCGGGACCCGGCCCAGGGCCTGGACCAGGGTGTCGATGAGGGTGATGTCGTCCAGGTTGATGATGCCCCCCAGGCGGGCGGCGGTGCGGAACTCCTCTTCGGTGGTGTTGTTGGAGGAGAACATGACGTCCTTCCCCACGACGCCGCAGCGCTCCGACATCAAGAGCTCCGCTTCGGAAGAGCAGTCGCAGCCGCAGCCCTCCTCATGGAGCAGCTTCAGGATGGCGGGGGTGGGGGTGGCCTTCACGGCGAAATACTCCCGGAAGCCCGGATTCCAGGCAAAGGCGGCTTTCAGGCGGCGGGCGTTCACCCGGATGCCCTTTTCGTCGTAGATGTGGAAGGGGGTGGGGTATTGGGCGGCGATGGACTCCAATTGGTCCTTGGTGACAAAGGGTGTTTTCATAAAACGGCCTCGAATCTTTTGTATGGTTCCTTTATTTTATGTAATTGGACCGGCCCCTGTCAAGGAATTTGACGGAAAAGGGCAATCTGTACGGCTTTTTCTCCCAAACCGGGCGGGATTTTAGACAACTTTCAGGGTCCCTGGTTCCTGGGGGCGGCGGTTTTGCGGCGGACCGGCTTTTCAAATCCGGCGGAGTGTAGTATACTGGGAGAAAAAGGAGGCGGTTTGGATGGAGAAGTACCGGGTCCTGCTGGTGGACGACGAGGAGGAGATCCGCACCGGCATCAGCCGGAAGATCGACTGGCCCGCCCTGGGCTTCGCCCTGGTGGGCGAGGCCGGGAACGGCGAGGAAGCCCTGGAGCTGGCGGAACAGCTCCGGCCGGACGTGGTGCTCACCGACATCAAGATGCCCTTCATGGACGGGCTGGAGCTCTGCCGCCGCCTGCGCATCTCCCTGCCGGGGGCGCGGCTGGTGGTGTTCTCCGGCTTCGACGATTTTGAATACGCCCGCCAGGCTGTCGGCATGGGGGTGTCCGAATACATCCTCAAGCCCATCAACGCCCCGGAGCTGGGCCAGGTGCTGGACAAGCTCCGGGAGCAGCTGGACCGCCAGCGCCTGGAGCGCCGGGACATGGAGACCCTGCGCCGCCGGTATGAGGAGAGCCTGCCTGTCCTCCGGGAGCTGT
>CAQVQZ010000086.1 GCA_948902155.1 uncultured Oscillibacter sp. | reverse complement strand
TCTTCTCGCTGCTATTCTTGTTTGGATTGCTTGAGTTTGAAGACACCCTCTAGAGCCGGAGGACCGGCACGTCCTCCAATCCCGCCAGCTCATGGGTGGCCAGGAGCACGGGCTTTTCCCTGCCTGCCGCCCGAATCAGCGCAATGCAGCGGGCCCGGTTCTCCGGGTCCAGGCCGGTAAAGGGCTCGTCCAGGGCCAGAGCGTCCGAAGGGGCCAGCAGCGCCCGCGCCAGGGCCAAACGGCGTTTCATGCCCCCGGACCACGCCCGGACCGGCTTTGGGTCGTCCAGCTCCAGCCCCAGCTCCGCCAGCAGGGCCCCCGCCGCCGGGGGAACCTCCCCCAGGGCAAAGCGCAGGTTGGCCCCGGCGGGCAAGTCCTCCAGCAGACGGTCCTCCTGAAAGACCGCCGCCCAGCGGCAGTCCGCGCCGTAAATGGCTCCGCCGTCCGGCTTTTCCAGGCCCAGCAGCAGCCGGAGCAGGGTGGTCTTCCCCGTCCCGGAGGGAGCGGAGACGCAGGTGATTCCCTGGGGAAACACGGCGGACACTCCCGTCAGCACCGCTTTCCCGCCGTAGGACTTGCAAAGCCCTTCCACACGGATTTCCATCACCGTCCCGCCTTTCCCGCCAAGACGTCCACCGCCGCCAGGAACAGCCGTTCGAACAGCGCCGCCAAACCCAGAATTACGGCGGTCCAGGCGAAGAGGTCCGGCGTTTGGAGATAGATTTTCGCGGTGTACAGCCGTTCGCCGATGGTCCCCGCCGGAAGGCCGATGACCTCCGCCGCCGCCCCGGCCTTCCAGCACAGCCCCAGGGCCAGGGACGCGGCGGAGCGGAAATAGGGCAGCACCTGGGGCAGGTAAATCCCCCACAGCCTCCGCCGGAGGGGCACCCGGTACACCCGCGCCAGCTCCAGCAGCTTCCCGTCCGTCTGGCGGACGCCCTCCAGCACGTTGAGGTACACCGGCGGGAACACCATCAGCGCCGAGATGAACAGGGACAGGGATTCCGCGTCCAGCCAGACCAGTGCCAGAATGATGAAAGAGGCCACCGGCGTGGCCTTCACCACCGCCACCGGCGGGGCCAGCAGGTCCTGAATCCACGGCCTCCCCGCCGCCAGCGCCGCCAGCAGCGGCGCCAGGAGGCAGGAGAGCAAAAATCCGCCCAAAATGCGCCCCGAGGAGTTCCCCACCGCCCGCCAGAAGGCGGCGGAGGGCAGCAGCTCCAGCAGCCGCGCGGCGGACTCCAGCGGCGAGGCCAGCAGCAGCCCCCCGTTGGGGACCGCCGCCGCCAGCGCCATGCTCCCCCCCTGCCAGGCCAGCAGCCAGAAGGCCACGGACCACGGCTTAGCCGCCATAATAGAAGTCGTCCCGAGGCAGCGCGCCGCCGACGGACTCCGGCGCGGCCTCCGCCAGGACCTGGAGATAGCCGGAGAGCTTTTCATACATCTCCTGCCCGGTGAGGCAGACGATGTTGCAGTGGGGCAGAGCCTTTTCCGCAACGGCGGGGTTCTCGATGATGCCGTGTCCGGCGATCAGCTCCGCCGCATCGGCGGTGTTGGCGTTCACCCAGTCCACGGAAGCGGCGTACTGCTCCAGGAAGAGGTCCACCGCCTCCGGATTCTGTTCCACCAGCTCCCGCCGGGCCACGGCCACGCCGGTAATCATAGCGGAGCCGTTGTCCAGGGCGTCCCACTCCGCCGTCAGGTCCAGAGCCGCCCGGAGCCCCTCCCCCAGCTTCCCCTGGGCCACGGTGACGAAGGGCTGAGGCAGCAGGGCGATATCCGCCGTCCCCGCCGCCAGGGCGGCGACGCATTCGGCGTGCTCGGACTTCCAGTCAATGGTCACGTCCTTGTCCGGGTCCAGCCCGTTCTGGGCCAGCAGATACCGCAGGCCAAACTCCGGCGTGGACCCTTTCCCGGCGGCGACGATGGTCCGCCCCCGCAAATCCGCCATGGATTGGACGCTTTCCCCGCCGTTCTCCACAATGTAGAGGACCCCCAGGGTGTTGACGGCCAGTGTGACGGTCTTCCCCCCGGTTTTATTGTACAGCACCGCCGCCAGGTTGGCGGGGACGCAGATGATATCCAGCTCCCCCTTGATGAAAGCGGGAGTCAGCTCGTCGGCGGAACCCGCCAGGGTGTAGCTGTTCACGCCGTCGTCGGAGATCATATGAATCATGCCCATGGCGGTGGGTCCCTTCAGCGCCCCCACCCGAAGGGCCAAGGACTCGATTTCCGCAGGGGCCTCGGGGGCCTCGGCAGGCGGCGTCTCTTGCTGCGCGGGGGCCTCCGCCGGAGCGGAACCGCCCTCCGCCTCAGCGGGCGCATCGCCGCCGCGGGTCCCGCCGCAGGCGGTCAGGGTCAACAGCAGGACTAACGCAAGAGCAAGCATCTTCAAGGGTTTCATCGTTTATTCCTCCAATGTGTCGTTCTCTTTAGGCATTTTCGGGAGCGTAAACAGTCTTCGCCGTCACGCCGGACAGCCGCCCGGTTTTCCCGGACAAGGCGGAAATCACGTCCGCCGGGGCGTCCAGGGCGACGCTGATGAGCCGTATTCCCCGTTCCCGGCAGGGAATGCCCATCCGTCCGATGACGGCGCTCTCATACTGGTGCAGCAGGGCGTTCAGCGCCGCCACGGAATCCGCCTCCCGGACGATCACCGCCAGGACGGCCACGCGGGTTTCCATCATAGTCTTCCCTCCTTTTCGAAAAAGAAAAGCCCCTCCGCCGTCTGGCAGAGGGGCTGAACACACAGCAAGACCCGGAAAACCTTCCGCGCCTTTCGCGTCTCCTCTTACGGCTCGGAAACCACCTTGCCGCCAGATCGATCGGTATGAAAACAGGTCCGCCGGTCAGAAGCACTTCCCGGGGACGGAGCTTTGCCGAGCCAAATCATAGCATGGCAAAGACCGGCTGTCAAGCCTATTCCTGGTCCAGATAATCCGCTGACGGTTTTCCAACCGACTCGAAATAAGCGTTCCCTTCTTTTTATTTTCTCCTTGACAAACGGCTTGTAAGCGTCTATAGTGTACTTATCAAACCAGTACAGACAGCATAAAAAGCACGGGGGGGTGATGGTATCGATATCCTCATCAGCAACAGTAGCGGCAGGCCCATCTACGAGCAGATCTGCCGGCAGGTCAAAAGCCAGATCATGGACGGAACCCTCTCCGCCGGGGAGGCCCTGCCCTCCATGCGGGCCCTGGCCAAGGAGCTGCACCTCAGCGTCATCACGGTCCAGCGGGCCTATGAGGACCTGACCCGGGACGGCTTCATCGAAACCGTTTCCGGCAAGGGCAGCTTTGTGGCCGCACAGAACCAGGAGTTTATCCGGGAGGAGCGGCTCCGGGAGGCGGAGGGGCTGCTGCAAAAGGTGGCGGAGATCGGCCGGTCCAACGGCATTCCCTTGGACCGCCTGACGGGCATCCTGACCCTATTCTACGAAGAAGGAGACTGACTATGGAAAACAGCATCCTGGTCCGGGACCTCTGCAAGCGCTTCCCGGACTTTACCCTGGACCATGTGTCCTTTCAGGTGCCCCAGGGGCGCATCGTGGGCTTCATCGGCGAGAACGGCGCGGGGAAGAGCACCACCATCAACCTGATTTTAAACGAGCTGAAGCGGGACGGAGGGACCGTGGAGGTCCTGGGCCGGGACCCGGCGGACCCCGCCGTCCGGGCGGACGTGGGCGTGGTCTTCGACGCCTGCAACTTCCCGGAGGTCTTTACGCCCCTGGACGTGGAAAAGGTCCTCTCCGGGGTCTATTCCGCCTGGGACAGCCAATTGTACCGGGAGTACCTGGCCCGGTTCGCCCTGCCGGAGAGACAGCGAGTCAAGACCCTCTCCAAGGGCATGAAGATGAAGCTGGCCATCTCCGCCGCCCTGGCCCACAAGCCCAGGCTGCTGATTCTGGACGAGGCCACGGCGGGGCTGGACCCGGTGGTCCGGGACGAGATTCTGGACCTGCTGCTGGATTTTATCCAGGATGAAGAGCATTCCGTCTTCTTTTCCTCCCACATCACCTCGGACATCCAGAAGATCGCGGACTACGTGGTGCTGATCCACCAGGGGAAGATTGTCTTCGAGGAGGAGAAGGACGTCCTGCTGGACTGTTACGGCATCCTCCGCTGCGGGAAGAGCACGGAAGTGGACGATTACATCGCCCGCCGGGAGACCGGGGTCAGCGCGGAGTATCTGGTCCGGGACCGGGCCGCCGCCGGGCGGAAGTACCCCAAGGCCGTGGCGGACGCCGCGTCTCTGGAGGACATCATGCTGTTTTATATCAAGGGGGAAGCGTCATGCGGGGAATAATTTACAAAGATATGCGCCTGTTTTTCCGGTGCCTGGACGTCCGGGTGCTGCTTATTGCCGGGGCGGCGCTGGCCATTCTGGCGACGAAGAACGGCGCGTATGCGGGCATGCTGGCTTCCATCATGGTGGACATGACGGTGGGCATCCTGAATGTGATGGTCTTTGAAAAAGAGGAAAAGTCCGAGTGGGAAAAGTACCAGCGGACCCTGCCGGTGAGCGGCGGGACCGTGGTGGCGGGGAAATACGCCGCCGTGCTGCTGACGGCTCTGGTCAGTCTGGGAATCGGCATTGCGCTGAATCTGGCGGTCTTTGCCGTTTACCGGACCTTCCTTCCGGCGGCGCTGGGACTGTCGGCGCTGCTGGCGGTGGCGATTCCGGTGGCCTGGGCGGCGGTGAGCCTGCCGGTTTGCTATTGGTTCAGCTTCCAGGTGTCTCAGTATGTCAGCATCCTTTTGGTGTTTCCCCTGTTTTTCACCGTGAAGAATTTCGAGGACGGCATGTGGGCGGTCTCCGACCTGATGCCTTCGGCGGGAAACGTCATTTCCTGTCTGCTGTTCGGCCTGCTGGCCCTGGCGGGGATGTACGGGCTTTCCCTGGCGGCGAGCACGGCGGGGTACTGCCGGAGAGGAGGACGGCGTGCGGGGAATTGTTTATAAAGACCTCTGCCTGCTGTTCAGGACTCTGGACAAGCGGGGCCTGCTGGCGTGCGGGGCCCTGGCGGTGCTGTTCACGGTGGCGGGCGGCGTGTACGCGGGGCTGGTGCTGTCCGCCGGAATGAGCATGTGCGCGGGAGCGCTGAACGTGCTGGCCTTTGAGAAAGAAGGGGACTGGGGGAATTACCAGCGGGTCCTGCCCCTGCGGGGCGGGACCGTGGTGGCGGGGAAGTACGCCGCCGCGCTGCTGACGGCCCTGCCCTGCGCGGTGGGAGCAGTGGGGGCCAATCTGGTGTTTTTCGCGGTCTACGGGCGCTTCGCGCCGCTGGAGCTGGGGCTGTCGGCGTTTCTGGCGGCGGTGATTCCGGCGGCCTGGGCGGCCTGCACCCTTCCGGTCTATTACTGGTTCAGGCTCCCGGCGGCGCGGTTCGCCAATATGCTTCCCGTGCTGGCGCTGAGCGCCTTTTTCAACCAGATCGGAGACGGCGGCGTGGGCTGGGCCCCGGCCCTGGTTTCCATGGCCGGGGGAATGCGCTGGACGGCGGGGTGTCTGATTCTGGCGGGGGCGCTGTTGGCTTCCTTCGTGGTCAGCGCGGCGGGGTACTGCCGGAGAAGATAGAGTCTGTTTGAAAACCGGCGGAATGCTGGATTGAAGGCAGATTTTTACCCGCAGGGTATGTGATATTCGTAAGGCAGCAAAGCCGCCAACAGCTATCCGACTTGTCAGGCAAGGCGATTTGATGCGGGAATCCTGATGAATTTCAAGTCAAATCAACATAGTTCCGGCGAAAAAGGCGCTCCAAGGCATCATTTGGACGGTTTTAAATCAGGCGCTAAGGGGTTTTTGGGGCGGAGGCGCAAGCCTCCGCCTTTTTCCGTTCCCAGTGTGCGCGAACCCGAAAGGGTCCCTTGCGTTTTTGGCGAAAAACGGCTATACTTGTCATGAGTTCACAGAGCGTTCAAAATTCAGCGCCGGCCTCGCCGGCGGTATGGAGGTATGACCTATGCGGCTGGCGACAGCGGCCCAGCTCCGGGAATTGGACCGGCGGGCCATCGAGGAGAGAAACATCCCCTCCATCGACCTGATGGAGCGGGCGGCGGCGGAGGTGGCCCAGGCGGTGCTGGACCTGCTGCCGGACCGCTCCGGCAAGTGCCGCGCGGCCGTCTTCTGCGGCGCGGGCAACAACGGCGGGGACGGCATCGGCGCGGCCCGGTTCCTCTTTTTGACGGGCATCCGGGTCCGGGTGTTTCTGGTGGGCGACTATGACCGCCTCACCCCCGACGCCATGGAGGAAACCGGACGGCTCAGCGAGTGCGGCGTGGAGCTGGAAGCCTTCGACCCGGAGGACCAGTCCCAGGCCGCCTGGACCAGGAGCAGCCAGGCCGTAGTGGACGCCATTTTCGGCGTGGGCCTCTCCCGGGAGATCGAGCCGGATTCCAAATTCGCCGCCGCCATCGACCTCATCAACCGCTGCAAGGCTCCCGTGGTCTCAGCGGACATCGCCAGCGGCGTGGAGGCCGACACCGGGCGGGTCCTGGGACGGGCGGTCCGGGCGGACCGGACCGTCACCTTCAGCCTGAAGAAGATCGGCCAGGCCATCGGCGAGGGCGCGCTGCTCTCCGGCATCGTCACCGTCCGGGACATAGGCATCCCCGCCGGCCTGGTCCGGGAAGTGGTCTGCCCCGCCCAGACGGTGGAGGCCGATTTTGCCCGGGCCGCCCTGCCGCCCCGGAAGGCCGACGGCCACAAGGGGGACTTCGGCAAGCTCCTTATCGTGGGCGGGGCCGTGGGCTACACCGGCGCGCCCTATCTCGCCGCCGAGGCGGCGGTGCGCTCCGGCTGCGGGCTGGTGTACCTGGGGGTGCCGGACAGCATTTGGGAAATCGAGACGGTCCGCTGTACCTCCGCCATGCCCTTCCCCCTGGAGACTTCATGGGGCGGCATGGTCCGGCGGAAGGCCCTGCCGGTGCTTCTGAAAAAGCTGGAGGGCTGCGGCGTTCTCGCCATCGGCCCCGGACTGGGGCGGCATGAGGAGACGGCGAAGCTGATTCGGGAGGTCCTGCTGGCTACGGAAAAGCCGGTGGTTCTGGACGCCGACGGCATAAACGCCTTGGAGGGACATATAGATATTTTGGACCAGCGCCGGGGACGGGTCACCATCCTGACGCCCCATGATGGGGAATTCGCCCGGATTGGGGGCGACGCGGCGGCGAAGGGAAGCCGGGTGGACGCGGCCCGGCGCTTCGCCCAGGCCCATGGGTGCATCCTGGTGCTGAAGGGGCACCGGACCGTCACCGCCGGGCCGGAGGGCAACGCGCTGGTGAACACCACGGGGAACTCCGGTCTGGCCAAGGGCGGCAGCGGCGACGTGCTGACGGGGCTGATTGCCTCGCTGCTGGCCCAGGGCGCGGCTCCGATTCTGGCGGCGGCGGGGGGCGTGTGGCTCCACGGCCGGGCCGGGGACTTGGCGGCGGAGGAGATGACGGAGTACTGCATGACGCCGGAGGATGTAATCCGGCAGTTTCCCGGCGTGGTGCGGGAAGTGGGGATTTGACCTCGGCGGGGAAAACCCTCCGTCACCGCTTTCGGCGGCGACAGCCCTTGCGAAGGGGCTCAAGGTGATGCGCGCGGAACGGAATGACGTTGCTATAGATACGGTGTTCTTTCCTCCGGCGCAAGAAAAAGGGCCCCTTTTGAAAGGGGCTCCCGCCGGAGGCGGGTGGGGATTGTTGTAGGGATTTTCCTCTATGCAAAGCTGGCAATAAAGGGGGGAATCTGTGAGTTTTTCTTCAATGATAAAACATGTTTTAAAGAAAATCTCTGCGGATTCTCTCCGATTGCTAGTCGGGTGATAGGAGATGCCCCCTGCGGCAATCCTCCGTCACGGCTTCGCCGTGCCACCTCCTTTCAAAAGGAGGCTTTTTTCTCTGAACCCAATGACATTGGGGGTGGAGGGGCGCCGCTATTTTCCTGAAGGTCCTACCTATGTAAGAGCGGCTATCAGCCGCCTGCGGTTCCGGGGATGCGGATTTGCGAGACATTCCAAGTCCGTAATCCTGAATCTTGTTTCTGATTTTATTCCAATTTCAACAGAAAGGTGGTTTTTCGGTGCGCCTGGGGAAGTGCGTACCAATGATGGCCCTTCTTCTGCTGCTGGCGGCCTGCGGCGGCGGGGAAGGGGAACTGGAGACAGTCGATCTGCGGGACCAATACCACGACATGGCGGGCTGTTCCATGGAGGCCGTGGTCTCCTGCGATCAGGAGGGGCTGGCCTGGGAGGCCGGGCTGCGCTGCGAGTATGTCCCCGGCGGGGAGTGCGTGGTGGAGGTGCTGTCGCCGGAGATCATCGCCGGGGTGAAGGCCGTGATCAACGAGCCGGACTGGCGGCTGGAATACCAGGGCGAAAGCCTCAACGCCGGGACCCTCGGCGGCGAGGAGGAGATCAGCCCCGCCGCCTGCCTGCCCCGGCTGATGAACGCCCTCCGGGACGGCTGGCTGCTGGAAGAGAACCAGGAGGAGTGGAACGGCGTGCCCTGCCTCCGGCTCACTGTGGACCAGAGCGGCGTGAGGGACGGAAAAATCCTCTCCACCCTCTGGCTCCGCCAGGAGGGCGGGACCCCGGTCCGGGGAGAAATCGCCGTGGACGGGGAAATCCTTTTGACGGCGGACTTTACGAGCTTCGCCTTTTATGATACAATGGCGGAAGAAGGCGCTTGACGGGCGGTCCGCCCTCCGCACATCCCCGCCGGGTCTCACATAGGATGACTTGGGGCGAGGACGCCGGAATTTGTCCCTCCCACGACGCGACGCAATGTTTGCGGAAAGAGGCGTATAAATTCCGAAACTGCGTGGGAGAATGA
>CAQVQZ010000085.1:6126-8854 GCA_948902155.1 uncultured Oscillibacter sp. | reverse complement strand
CCAGGTCGCCCCGGTCCCAGGCCACCTCAATGGCGTGGCGGATGGCCCGCTCCACACGGGACGGCGTGGTGCCGAAGCGCTTGGCCACCGCCGGGTAGAGCACCTTCGTGACGGCGTTGATGACCTCCATGTCGTTCACGGCGATGATAATGGCCTCTCGGAGGTACTGGTAACCCTTGATATGGGCGGGGACACCGATCTCGTGGATAACGGCGGTGACGGTGTTTTTCAAGGCGTAGCTCCGCAGCTCGGGCGAGGAGGGCGTCTCGAAGATGCCGCGCATCCGCTCCAGCAGGGAGTTGGGCTCGCAGGGCTTGGGCAGGTAGTAGGACACGCCCAGCTTCTCCGCGTCGGCCAGGACCTGGCTGCCGCAGAAGGCGGAGATGATGATGGTCTGGGGCTGCTTGCCGCCTTGGTCCCGCAGCGCCTGAAGCAGGCCCAGGCCGTCCAGTCCCGGCAGGGCGATGTCCATCAGCAGAAGATCGGGGGACTCGCTTTCAACGAGGCGCAGAGCCTCCCGCCCGTCTCCGGTGGAGGCGGCGACAGTGAACTCGCCCGCCTCTTCGATGGCCTCCTGCAGCATGGTGCGGAATTCCTCGCTTGCGTCCGCCAGAAGCACAGTTCTTTTACTTTCCATGATGATTCCTGTCCCTTTCCTACTTGATGGCCGAGCGTCCGGAGACGCTCCCGGCGCGTTTTTTATAAAATACCATAATTTTCCAAGTTTTTCAAGATGGGATTACAAAAAAGACCGAATTTTTCTTCGACAGGATTCCTGTTTTCCGAAAAAAACTAGATATTGTGCAATTTTTTGTCTTTTCCGGTGCCAGACTACTACGCGGCGCATGGGGGATTCCCGGAAATTTTTCCATGGGTTTTGGGAAGAGAGGGGCGCTGGGGAGAGTTTGCCCGGTTTTGCTGCGGGGCAGACCTGGGGGAGAAGGAGTGATAATTGGGATTTTATACCATTTTTAGGCAGATTGCAAGGCACTGGGCGGTTCGGTTTGGGTCGAATTTTGGGAATTTTTGGGGTGTGGGGAGACGCGGGCGGCTAGTGCCGCCCCTACATTTGCAGATTTATCGGAAGGATATTTGGAATAAGCAAAGATTCCATGAGCGGAATGCACCAAAGCCTCCCTCTTTGAGGGAGGTGTCGCCGCCGCAGGCGGTGACGGAGGGAGTCGAGGTCCAGTGCCCGCAAACGCCCTCAACTATACGGCTGACAGGGCCCGAAAAGCTTTTTCCGGCAGAGATATTGCCTGTAAAACTCCCTCAGTCAGCCTTACGGCTGACAGCTCCCTCAGAGAGGGAGCCTAGAGGCGCTGGCTTTACAATTTCTTCGTCTGTCCCAATGCCCTGATTCCATCGGCAGAAAGACTTCCCCTTTAAAAAAAATTATGCTATCATAGATTCCATCAAAAAGGAGGACGCGCCTATGGATCTGATCGCCCAGCTGCACGCCTTTCAGCCCTGTAACGCCCAGGAAGCCCTGGACCGGGCGGAGCTGCTCCGCCGTCTGGAGAGCGGCGAGGCCCTCTATGGCCGGGAAAATCCCGCCGCCCACCTCACCGCCTCCGCCTGGGTGGTCAGCCCGGACCGGGACCGGGTGCTGATGGCCTATCACAACCTCTACGGCTCCTGGGCCTGGCTGGGCGGCCACGCCGACGGGGAGCGGGACCTGCTGTCCGTGGCCCTCCGGGAGGTCCGGGAGGAAAGCGGGCTGGAGGACGTTTGGCCGGTGTCTCCGGATATTTACTCCGTGGAAATTTTAACCGTAGACGGCCACGAGAAGCGGGGAGCGTATGTTTCTTCCCACCTGCACCTGAACGTCACCTACCTCCTGGAGGCGGACCCCGCCGCCCCGGTGCATTGCAAGCCCGACGAGAACAGCCGGGTGGGCTGGTTCGGCCTGGAGGAGGCGGTGGCGGCTTCCACGGAACCCTGGTTCCGGGAGCGGGTGTATACGAAGCTGAATGGGAAGCTTTCCGCCTTCCCGCCCTGCCGCCGGTGAGCGGGGAGCGCTGGGAGGCGCTGAAGCCCGGGGGCCTCCGCTTTGTGTATGGAAACGGGCAGTTTCCGCCGGGGCTGGACAGCTTCCTGCTGTCGTCCCTGCCCAGGCTCAAGCCGGGGATGCGGGTCTGCGACCTGGGCTGCGGCACGGGTCTGCTGGGCCTGCTGCTGCTCCAGCGGCAGCGGGAGCTGACGGTGACGGGGCTGGACATCCAGCCGGAGGCCGTCCGGATGGCGGCTCTGGCGGCGGAGGCCAACGGCCTGGAGGACCGGCTTATCTTCCGACTGGAGGACCTGCGGGAGACGGGGCCGGGGAGCTTTGACCTGGTGGTGTGCAACCCGCCGTATTTCCCGCCGGGGAGCGGGCTTCCGCCCCGGTCCGCCGCCCGGCGGACCGCCCGGACAGAGGAAAACTGTACCCTGGAGGACGTCTGCCGCGCCGCCGCCCGGCTGCTGCGGTGGGGCGGGGCCTTCTGCATGGTCCACAAGCCGGAGCGATTGACGGACCTCCTATGCGTCCTGAGGGGGGAGGGGCTGGAGCCGAAGCGGCTGCGGCTGGTCTCCCGGCGGGCGGAGGACGCGCCGTCCCTGCTTCTGCTGGAGGCCCGCCGGGGCGGCCGGCCGGGGCTGGCCGTGGAGGCCCCCCTGGTGCTGGAGACGCCGGAGGGCGGGCCCACGGAGGAGCTGGACCGCATATACTTTCGAGAGGAGCGACGGC
>CAQVQZ010000085.1:0-6116 GCA_948902155.1 uncultured Oscillibacter sp. | reverse complement strand
GCCACCCCCATCGGCAACCTGGGGGACCTGTCCCCCAGGGCGGTGGAGACCCTGGCGGCGGCGGATTTCATCGCGGCGGAGGACACGCGGGTGTCCCTGAAGCTGCTGAACCACTTCCAAATCAAGAAGCCCCTGGTCAGCTACCACGAGCACAACCACGTCACCGCCGGGCAGTCCATCCTGGCCCGGCTTCTGGCGGGGGAGAGCTGCGCCCTGGTCACCGACGCGGGGACGCCCGCCATCTCGGACCCAGGGGAGGACCTGGTCCGCCTCTGCGCGGAGAACGGGGTGGAGGTGCAGTCCATTCCGGGCTGCTGCGCCGCCGTCAACGCCCTGGCGGTCAGCGGCCTGCCCACGGGGCGGTTCACCTTTGAGGGTTTCCTCTCCGTCACCCGGAAGAACCGGAAGGAGCACCTGGACAGCCTGAAAGGGGAACAACGGACCATGATTTTCCACGAGGCCCCCCACAAGCTCCGGACGACCCTGGCGGACCTGGCGGAAGCCTTCGGGCCGGACCGGCGGGCAGCCCTCTGCCGGGAGCTGACCAAGCTCCACGAGGAGACCCGGCGCTGTACCCTGGGAGAGGCGGTGGAATACTACCGGGAGAACGCCCCGCGGGGGGAGTACGTCCTGGTGGTGGCGGGAGCCGCTCCTGCCGGGGACGCCGCCGTCACCCTGGAGGAAGGGACGGCCCAGGTGCTGGCCTTAGTGGACGGCGGGGCCCGGCTGAAGGAGGCGGCGCGGGAGGTCGCGGAGCACACCGGACTTTCGAAAAACGAGCTCTACGCCGCCGCCCTGGAGGGGCGGAAACAGCCCTAGGGCGCTACGGAGCAGATCGGCTGAACTCTTTTTGCAAGGATACTTTAATACACAGACACCGGCCGGATTATCCGGCCGGCGTTTTTATCCTTACGTTTGACAAGGGGAGGCGTTTCGGGTTCGTGGTAAAAGCTGGCCTTTCCGTCAGACTCCCGCTTGCTGTTCTGCCCTGTATCCTATATAATATGGCATATGGCAAAAGCGCGAGCGAGGGGGGAAAATCCTATGCGGAACGATAAGGCCGTCATAGCGGGCCGGGAATACCGCCTGGTCAGGCTGGTTCCGTCCCTGGACGACGGGAGGCGGTTTATCCTCTGCGCGGACGGGGAGGGCGGGCAGTTCGTCTGCTCCGAAGAGCTCTGGTCCCGGCAGACGGCACGCCCCGCCCAGGGCGGCGGGGTCGGCGCGGACAGCTCCGCCCAGGAGAAGATCGCCCTGTTCCTTTCCCTGTTCCGGGGCCGGGAGGACGTGTGCGCCAGGCGCTACTACAGCCTGAAAACCGGAAAGAGCGGCTACGTGCCCCTGTGCAAAAACGAGTGGGAGCCGGGCCTGTGCGACAAAAAGGCCCACCACTGCCCCGAGTGCCCCAATCGGGCCTTTTCCCCGCTGACGGCCCAGATCGTCAAGGCGCATCTCGTGGGGCAGGACGGCTATGGCCGGGACGTGGCGGGCATCTACCCCATGCTGGAGGACGACCGCACCTGGCTCCTGGCAGCGGACTTTGACGAGGAAGCCTGGCGGGAGGACGTCTCCGCCTTCCGGGAGACCTGCGCCGCCTTCGGCCTCACCCCCGCCGTGGAGCGCTCCCGCTCCGGGAACGGGGCCCACGTCTGGTTTTTCTTTTCCGAGCCGGTGCCTGCCGCCGAGGCCCGCAAAATGGGCAGCGGTCTGCTGACCCGGACCATGGACCGCCGCCATGAGCTGCGCTTTCAGTCCTACGACCGCCTGTTTCCCTCCCAGGACATCGTGCCCAAGGGGGGCTTCGGGAATCTCATCGCCCTGCCGTTTCAGGGACAGGCCCAGAAAGACGGGAACACCCTCTTTGTGGATGAGGACTTTGCGCCCTACCCGGACCAGTGGGCCTATCTGGCGTCCCTGCCGAAAATCACGCCGGAGGAGTTGGCGGCGCTTCTGGGGAAGCTGTGTGCCAACGGGGAGCTGGGGACGCTGCTGGAGGCGGAGGAACCGAAGCCGTGGCCGGAGAGGCGGAAGCGGCGGGCGCTGGCTCAAGGGGATTTCCCCGTCCAGGTCAGGCTGATGATCTCCGATTTGCTCTACATGGACAAAGCCGGATGTTCCCAGAAGGCGCTGAACGCCGTCAAGCGGCTGGCGGCGTTCCGGAACCCGGAATTTTACAAAAAACAGGCCATGCGCCTGCGGATCTACAACACGCCCAGGGTGTTCGATTGCAGCTGGGAGGACGAGGACTTCCTGGGCATCCCCAGGGGCTGCATGGATGCGCTGGCGGAGCTGCTGGAGTTCTGCGGCGTTCCCTACGCCCTGGAGGACCGGCGGCAGGCGGGACGGCCCATCGCCGTGTCCTTCCAGGGGGAGCTCCGGCCGGAACAGGCCCCGGCGGCATCCGCGCTCCTGGCCCACGACACGGGCGTGCTGTCTGCCACCACCGCCTTCGGCAAGACCGTGGTGGGCGCGTACCTGATTGGACAGCGCCGGGTAAACACCCTGATTCTGGTCCACTCCAGCGCTCTTCTGGAGCAGTGGAAGGGCGCTCTGGAGCGCTTTTTGAACATTGAGGAGCCGCTGCCGGAACCGCCGAAGGGGCGGGGGCGGAAAAAGCGCCTGGAGCGCATCGGCCAGATCGGGGCGGGGAAGCACACCCGGAGCGGCATCATCGATATTGCCATCATGCAGTCCCTGTTCGAGGGGGAGGACAAGGAGGTCAAGCCCTTTGTGGCCGAGTACGGCATGGTTTTGTGCGACGAGTGCCACCATGTGGCCGCGTTCACCTTCGAAAAAATCCTGCGCACGGCAAAGGCCAAATATGTCTACGGCCTGTCCGCCACGCCGGTGCGGCAGGACGGGCACCAGCCCATCATCTTCATGCAGTGCGGCCCGGTCCGCTGTCTGGTGGACGCCAAAGGCCAGGCGGGGAAGCGGCCCTTCGACCACTACATCCTCCCGCGCTTTACCCGGACCCGCCTGCCCGCCGCCCGGAAGATTCAGGACGTCTATGCCGGTATCATCCAGAACGATGCGAGAAACGGGCTCATCGTCTCCGATGCCGCCGGACTGCTTCGGGAGGGGCGGACGCCCCTGATTTTGACGGAGCGGCGGGAGCACGCCGAACGGCTGGCCGGGATGCTCCGGGGGATGGCGGAGCACATCTTCCTCCTGGTGGGCACCGGAAGCCAGAAGGAAAAGAGGGAACGGCTGGCCACCCTCCGGGAGGTGCCGCCGGAGGAGTCTTTAGTGGTGATCGCCACGGGGAAATATGTGGGCGAGGGCTTCGACGAGCCCCGGCTGGACACGATTCTCCTCTCCATGCCCATCTCCTGGAAGGGCACCTTGGCCCAGTACGCCGGGCGGCTGCATCGGAACTACGCGGGCAAGCAGGAGGTGCGCATCTACGACTATGTGGACCTCCACGTCCCCGTGCTGGAGCGGATGTATCACCGGCGGCTCAAGGGCTACGCCGATCTGGGGTATCAGGTGAAGCTGACCGCCGCCGACGCGGGCTCCAGCCGGATTTACGGCGGGCAGGATTATTGGGAGCCCTTCGCCCAGGATGTGAGCGAGGCGGCGGAGAGCGTGCTGATCGTCAGCCCCTTTGTGAAGAAATCCCGGCTTCAGATGCTGCGGCCCGCGCTGGATAAGGCGCTGGGGAGCGGCGTGAAAGTCACCGTCCGGACGAGGCCCGACGGGGAGGCGGTTTCGCTCTTGGAGAACTGGGGGATTGCCGTGGAAACGCGGGAGGAGCTTTGGCAGCGGTGCGCGGTGATCGATAAGACCATCGTGTGGTACGGCAGCATTGATTACCTCTCCTACAGCGCGAAGGACGCCAACGCCCTGCGGTTTGAAAGCGCGGATATTGCCGGGGAGGTGCTGGAATTGCAGGAAGCCGACGGGCTGCCGGAGCAGCTTTCCATAGGAGGGTAGCGTACAAGCAATCGTATTACGCCGGGCGGATTTCCTCCGTCCGGTGTTTTTTATGCTCCCGGCTATTTATGAAGCGAGGGAATGGAGGCACGACTGCAAAAGGCGAACTTGCTTTTTTGGCGTTCCTGTGCTATAATAAACATATAATTTTCACTCCCGTTTTTCGGCATTTGAAGTGAGGTGAGACCATGGACGGCAGCAGCAGTAGTCGAAACAAGGGCATGGCGTTCCAATCCTGTCAGGATGTCTTCGGCTGTTCGCCGCGGTCGTTCTGAGCGTCTTTTGCCGCGTCTGGATTTGATGCCATTGTCCGTGTTTCCTCGCGAAGGGCGAGGCGGCGCACAAAGGACAGTGGCATTTTTATGCCCATTTTTGCCGCCGTTCCGTCCTTTTGGAAAGAGATAAAGGAGGTACGGAGCAATGAACGAGAAGCTGATTTTTCACAACGAGGCCATAAGCGCCGCGCGGCGTCCGGATTACAAAACGGAGATCACGGCCCTTCTTCGGAGCGCCCTGACGCCGAAACCCTTGAAGGAGCGTATTCTCTCCTACCACGAAAACGATATCGCGGCGGCGATGGAGCTCCTGACCCAGGAGGAGCGGAAGCGGCTTTACAGCATTCTGGACGCCGCTTCTCTGGCCGGGGTCCTGGAATACTCCGGGCGGCTGGATGAGTATATCGAAGAGCTGTCCATCCGCAAGCAGGTGGACGTTCTCTCTCAGCTGGAAGCCGCCACGGCGGCGGAATGCCTGCACCAGATGGAGAAGGACCGCCGGAACACCCTGACCGAGCTGATGGACAAGGAGGTACGGGAGGAAATTTTGCTGCTGAGCTCCTTCGACGAGGATGAGATCGGCAGCAAAATGTCCACCGATTTCATCTCGATTTCCGCAGGCAGCACGGTCCGCCAGGCCATGCGGGCCCTTATCGACCAGGCGGAGGAACACGATAACATCTCCACCCTCTATGTGGTAGGGGAGGACGAGGTGCTGGTGGGAGCCATTGAGCTGAAAAAGCTCATCATCGCCCGGGAACACACTGCCCTGGAGGACATTATCCGGACCTCTTATCCTTATGTCTATGCCGGGGACCCGGTGGACGAGTGCTTGGAGCGCATCAAAGATTATTCCGAGGATTCCATCCCTGTGCTGGACGGGGAAAACCGTCTGCGGGGCGTGCTGACCTCGCAGGAGCTGACGAAGCTCTTGGACGACGTTCTGGGAGACGACTACGCCAAGCTGGCGGGACTCTCGGCGGAAGAAGACCTGCAGGAACCCCTGAGAAGAAGCATCGGAAAACGCCTGCCGTGGCTGGTGATTTTGCTGGGGCTGGGACTGATGGTGTCCAGCGTGGTGGGGCTGTTCGAGCCCGTGGTGGCGCAATTGGCCATCGTGGTCAGCTTCCAGTCCCTGATTCTGGATATGTCCGGCAACGTGGGTACCCAGTCCCTGGCCGTGACGATCCGCGTCCTGATGGACGAGCAGGTCAGCAGAGGGCAGAAGCGCTTCCTGGTCCGTAAGGAGGTCCGGGTGGGTGTTGTGAACGGCCTGATTTTGGGCGGGCTGTCCACGGTGCTTGTGTGGACTTATCTGGTCCTGCTCAAGAGCCAGACACTGCTTTTTGCCTTCTCGGTATCTCTTTGCACAGGGGTGGCGCTGCTGGTGTCCATCACTCTTTCCAGCCTGTCCGGGACGGTGATCCCGATTTTTTTCAAGCGGCTGAAGGTGGACCCCGCCGTGGCTTCGGGCCCGCTGATCACCACGTTGAACGACCTGATTGCGGTTATCTCCTTTTACGGCTTGGTTTGGGCGTTTTTGATTAACTTCCTGCATTTTTAGTGGCGAGGGACAGCCGCCCCGCTTTTCTCATTGTTTTTTTGAGATTTTAGAAACTCTTATGATATTGCCCCGACCGTGGTTTTAAAATGGTTGTAAAAACCCAACAGGAAATACTGAAAATATCTGATGCAGGAGTATTTCGGCTGGACCCGGTCAAGAAAAAATTACCGGCAGGAAAACAGCATAATCCCGCTCTTTCGAGTCAAACTATGCTCGCGATACCCAGTGACCCAAACACGCATGATTTGATGAAAAGGAGAGATTTGATTATGTCTAGCAAGAACAACAACAAGCTCAACGTTCCCGAGGCCCGCAGCGCCATGGATAAGTTCAAGATGGAG
>CAQVQZ010000084.1 GCA_948902155.1 uncultured Oscillibacter sp. | reverse complement strand
AATCTGAATCCTGGAAACGAATTTCAACCTATAGGGCGGAGCGTCGGCTCCGCCCCTGTTTTTCCCCGGAACCGGCGGGACCCCCGCTGACTTCGGTCCGCCGGCCGGCCCGTGAACAGGAGGAACCCCATGGAATACATTCCCGCCAAGTCCATCGTGAACCGCACGAAGGACCCCAGCTGGTTCGGCTCGGACTACACCATGAACATCTACCGCGGGTGCTGCCACGGCTGCATCTACTGCGACAGCCGCAGCGACTGCTACCACACCGCCCCCTTCGACCAGGTCCGGGCAAAGGCGGACGCCCTGCGGATCATCCGGGACGACCTGGAGAGCAAGGCCAAAACCGGCGTAGTCGCCACCGGCTCCATGAGCGATCCCTATAACCCCTTTGAGAAGGACCTGCTCCTCACCCGGCACGCGCTGACGCTGCTGGAGTCCTATGGCTTCGGCACGGCCATCGCCACCAAAAGCGACCTGATCGTCCGGGACGCCGATGCCTCCATCAACCGGACCATGCCGGCCATCTGCAAGGTGACGCTTACCACCTGTGACGACGAGCTGGCCGCCAAGGTGGAGCCCCGCGCCCCCTCCCCCAGCCGCCGCCTTGCGGCGGTGGAGCGGCTGAGCGCGGCCGGGCTGTTCACGGGCATTTTGATGATGCCGGTCCTCCCCTTTCTGGAGGACAGCCCGGAGAACATCCGCGCCCTTGTGAACCGGGCCGCGGACGCGGGGGCCCGCTTTATTTACCCCGCCCTTGGGATGACCTGCCGGCCGGGACAGCGGGAGTACTTTTACCGGCAGCTGGAGGAGCGCTTTCCCGGCCAGGGGCTGGCGGAGCGCTACCGGCGCCGGTTTGGAACGCGCTACCGATGCCCCAGCCCCAGGGCCCGGGCCCTGTGGGAGCTCTTTCAGGAGGAGTGCCGCCGCCGGGGCCTGCTGTACTCCATGGGCCATATTGTCGCCGCCTCCCGCCGGGGCCATGAAACCGATCAGCTCAGCCTGTTTTAAGGGGCGCCTTCAAACCCTCCAGGGCCTGCTCACGGGAAATTCCGGGCGGTATAAAGCATGCGGCCGGGGGGGCCGCCAACGGGGCGGGTCCAAACGGACCCGCCCCAAAAGTTACGCAAAAAAATGCTATATTTTGCGAAAATTTACGAAAGCAAACGCTTGAGTAAAGATTTTTATGTAGAAAATGCCGAATTTTAATTGACAGGCCCCAGAAGTTGTAGCATACTGTATGTAATCTGTCCGCCGCTCTGCCGGCGCGGGGCGGCGGAACTCAAGAGGAGGAATTCAAGATGAGGAACATCCCCGTGAAACTACTGTCTCTGCTGCTTGCGCTGGCGATGCTGCTGCCTCTGCTGGCCGCGGGTGCCTCCGCCAAGGAGGCGGAGGGCTGGTGGACCGAAGAGGTCTGGGACACGGAAACCCTGGTGTCCTTAGGGGCCAAGCCCCCCGTCTACAACCAGGCGGCCAAGACCTATGAGATCAGCACGCCGGAGGAGCTGCTGTTCCTCTCCGGCGGGTGGAAATCCGCCGATACCAACAAGGACGGCCGGCCCGACGCCCCCCGGAACGGGCACTATGTCCTGACGGCGGACATCGACATGGGTCCGCTGATGGAGTCCATCGGCAAGGCCGTCGCCGCCGCCTCCGGCGAGGAGGCCGAGGGCTGGATGCCTCCCCTCTCCGGCAATAAGGATGAAAACGCCGACAAAACCGACGGCTGGTTCCAGGGCCAGATCGACGGACAGTTCCATACCATCTCCAACCTCCGCATCCGCCGGGTGGACGAGAAATACGCCGCCCTGGTGGGCTACCTGGGCGACGAAACCTTCACCAGCCCCGCCATCCGGAACCTGGGCCTGGTGGACGTGACCATCGAGGGCAAAAAAACCTGCGGCGCCTTCGCCGGCGTCTGCTACGGCACCATTGAAAACTGCTTTGCCACCGGCTCCATCAAGGCCAAGGAGACCACCGGCGGGTTGGTCGGCAAATGCGAGGGCCCCGTGCGCAACTGCCTGTCCTACATGAAGGTCAAGGCCAAGGAGCTGGTGGGCGGCTTCACCGGCAGCCTGGAAACCGGCGGATCTGTGGAAAACTGCTTTGTGGGCGGCTCCGTCACGGTGTCCAGCGGCGAGGGCCCCGTCTCCGGCGGCGGCGTCAGCGGCGCTTTCGCCGCGGCGGGCTTCCTGAAGAACACCGTCTCCGTAGTCAAGGAGGTTTCCGGCGAGGAGGGCGCCCAAAACATCGACCGCTTCGTCGGCACCCTGGACAGCGAAAGCGGCGCCAATATCACCCACAACTACGTGTGGGAGGGGGCGGTCCTCTCCGGCAACCAGCCGGAAAAGCACCCCAACCGGGAGATCTTCCAAACGGCCTCCGCCGAGGTTCTGCAGAGCCGGGACCAGTATGAGAAAGAACTCAAGTGGGACTTCAAGAACACCTGGGCCTGGGTGGGCGAGCCCGGCGCGGGCTATCCCATGCTCTCCGGCTTCGTCAAGGCCGGGAACGCCCCGGAATTGAAGGTGGCCAAGGACCTCGTTCTCGAGAAGCCCGTCCTCCTGCTGGACGACCTGCTGGTGAACTGGGCCGCCAAGGGCGCCCAGCCCACCGTCAATGTGCGGCTGCTCCTCCCCGAGGGGAAGAAGGCCGAGAGCATCAAGGTCTTCTACGGCAAGGACCCGGAGAAGCTCGCCGACTCCGTGGACGTGCCGGAGGGCGGCGCGGTGAAGCTGCCTTTGAAGGACCCGGGCCAGTATTACTACTACGCCGCCGCCGTGGTGGACGGCGAGACCGTCACCGTCCCCACAGATCCCTCCGCCCCCCTGCCCCTGGAGCTGGACGACGGCGTGATCGACGCCGCCCCCCGGGAGATCCTCTGCCAGGTGGGCGCAACCTTCGCCGAGGTGAACCTCAACTGGCTCACCGATCCCGCCGTCACGGATTCCAAGGTCTGGTACCGGGCCAAGGGCGAGAGCGCCTGGCAGACCGTCAAGGGCGAGAGCGTCCTCCACTACCTGACCAAGGGCTGGGAGGAGACGCAGAGCCACTCCGCCGTCCTCACCGGACTGAGCGCGGAGACCGCCTATGAGTACATGGTGGGCGGCACGTACCGGGGCAAGGATTCCCGCAGCGCGGTCCACAGCTTCACCACCCTGCCGGAGTCCGGGGCCTTCACCTTCATGCAGTACGGCGACCTCCAGGCGGAGGAGCCCTCCGGCTACGATCCCTTCCTGGACACCATGGAGCAGTTTGTGAGCGGGCTGGAGGTCCAGCCGGACTTCCTGCTGAACACCGGCGACATGGTGGACGCGGGCTATAAGAGCTCCCAGTGGACGGACTACTTCGACAAGCTGGGCGGCCATATGGCGGACCGGCTGAACGTCCTCCTCCCCGGCAACCATGAGAATGCCGGCGACCTGCTCTATAAGCAGTACGGCGCCCGGACCAGTCTGCCGGGCGAGGCGGAGTACGGCCCCCTGGAGGGCACGGGCTGGTGCGTCGTCGGAGACGCCTGCTTCGTCTTCATCAACGCCGACCCCTACTCCGGCAAACAGGGCGCGGACATCGAGGCCGACCGGGCCAAGTTCTTCGCCGAGCAGACCGCCTGGGCCAAAAAGGTCTATGAGGAGGCGGACTGCACCTGGCGGATCATGGCGGCCCATGTGGGCACCTATATCGTGAACTTCAGCGACCCCGCCGACTACCCCTATATCCCCGACCTGTGCGACGAGCTTCAGGTGGACCTGTACCTGAACGGCCACGACCACGAATACATCCGCACCACCGCCAAGGGGGACAAGGTCGTGGACATCGGCAAGGGCACCACCTTCATGACCTGCTCCTCCCTGGGCGAAAAGCTGGACGAGTTTGAGGAGGACACCGCCGGCGGCAAATTCGCCGTGGTCCACAAGGACGGCGCGGAGGAGTCCCAGCAGATCTTCAGCATGGTCACCGTGGACGAGGGCGGCATCCACGTCACCGCCTATCAGCGGGGCGTGGCGGAGGACTGGTCCAAATTCGACGTGATCGACCAGTACGATATTACCGCCAGCCTCTCCAAGGGCGCCGTAAAAGCGTCCGCCGCTTAAGGCCGGAGCCTCCCGGCCGCGGAGCGGTCCCCGGGTATTCCGGTTTCCGTCAGAACAACCGCCGGAGCCGCTTTTCGGGTTTTTCCGAAAAGCGGCTCCGGCTTGTCTCGTGCTTTGGGAGGGCGGCCCGCCTCTGCCCGAAAAGAGAAAGCCCCGGACATTCCCCTTCGGCATTCCGCCCCGCTCAGGCGGCGCTTCCCGTTTCGGGGGATTTCCGGCCTTCTTGACACTGCGGCCGCCAGATGGTATTCTGTCAGTTGGGCGGAAAAGGCGGCCTCCGTCCGGCGCGCCGCCGGGTTCCGCCCATCCAATCCGATTCTTTACGCAGGGTTCCTCTGCCGGAATAAAATGAGGTATTGCAATGGCGAACGAAGCGAAAACTTCCAGCCTCGTGCGGGAACGGCTCCGGGCTGCGAATTACTATGACGACGAGGCCATCGTGGTCGAAGAGCAGAAAAGCGACAGCGCGAAGATTGACAAGCTGCTGAAAAACGCCTCCAAGCGGGGCTACAAACAGGGCTATCCGGATTTTATCCTCCAGTCCCAGCGGCATCCGGAGCTCCTCCTGGTCCTTGAGCTGAAGGCGGACGTGCGGCGGCACGCCAGCGCCACCCTGGACCACTACGCGGACTACGCCGTGGACGGCGCGCTGCTGTACGCCTCCTTTCTCGCCAAGGAATTTGACGTGCTGGCCATCGGCGTCAGCGGGGAGAGCGACGAGGAGCTCCGGATCAGCCACTACCTGCAGCTGAAGGAGGAAAAGACGGCGCACCCCATTTTCGGCGGCAGGCTGCTGACCTTTGACGAGTACTTCGCCGGCATCCAGGGGAGCAGCTATAAATTTGACCAGGACTATGGGAAGCTGATCGCCTACACGAAGACGCTGAACGAAACTCTGCACGCGAAGAAGATCAAGGAGTCCCAGCGGGCGCTTCTGATCAGCGGCATCCTGATCGCGCTGAAGGACGCGGCCTTTAAGGCCAGCTACAAAAAGCACGAAAAGGTCATGCAGCTCGTGCGGGCGCTGTACGCGGCCATTTACGACCAGCTGTCCGCCGGGGACATCCCCCAGAGAAAGGTGGACGTCCTGGCCCACTCCTTCGCGTTCATCCGGACAAACTCCGCCCTGACCAACAAAAAGGACGGCAAGCGGTTCCTCGAGGACCTGATTGACGAAATCGACCGGGAGGTCAACGGGTTCATGGTGACCCACCAGTACGTCGACACCGTCAGCCAGTTTTACATTGAGTTCCTGCGCTATGCCAACGACGACAAGGGACTCGGCATCGTCCTGACGCCGCCCCATATTACCGAGCTGTTCGCGGAGCTGGCCGATGTGGACCAAAACAGCGTCGTGTTCGACAACTGCTGCGGCACCGGGGGCTTCCTGGTCAGCGCAATGAAGCGGATGCTTCTGGACGCGAACGGGGACCCCGCCGTTGAGGCGCGCATCAAGCGCGAGCAGCTGATCGGCATTGAATTTCAGGACGATATCTATACCCTGCTGGTCTCCAACATGCTCATACACCACGGCGGAAGGGCCAATATTTACTGGGGCGACTGCTTCCAGGACATCCGGGAGATCAAGCAGAAATTTAAGCCGACGGTGGGACTGCTGAACCCCCCCTATAAGACCCGGGCCTCGGACGTGGAGGAGCTTGCGTTCATCTTCAACAACCTGGACGCGCTGGAGCCGGGGGGCACCTGCATTGCCATCATCCCCATCAGCTGCGTAATTGAGAAATCCTCCGCCGCCCAAAGCCTGAAACGGCGCCTGCTGGACGGGCACACCCTGGAGGCGGTCCTCTCCATGCCGGAGGAGCTGTTCCACAATTCCAAGGTGAACACCGTCACCTGCGCGGTCATCGTCACGGCGAAAAAGCCCCACCCCAAGGGCAAGAAGACCTGGTTCGCCTACTGCCGGGACGACGGATTCATCAAGGTGAAGAACCGGGGGCGCATCGACGCCCGGCACACCTGGGAGGGCATCAAGGAGCAGTGGGTCACCGCCTACCGGAACCGGGAGGTCATCGACGGCTTCAGCCTCATGCGGGAGGTCCGGGAGACGGACGAATGGTGCGTGGAGGCATACCTGGAGACGGACTACGACAAGTTCGGCTTTGAGGACTATGAAACCACGGTGAAGAAGTACCTGATGTTCAATCTCCTGGACATGCCGGGGAGTACGGAAGAGGACACGCCGGAAGATACGGAGGGGGATGGTGAGAACGAGGACCTGTAAGGTAAAGGATTTGTTCTCGGTCCGCTATGGGGTAAACCTGGAGCTGAACGCCCTGATCCGGGATCCCTGCGGCGTCAACTTCGTCTCCCGGACGTCCAAGAACAACGGCGTCTCCGCAAAGGTGCGGCCCCTGCCCCACATCGCCCCCCTGCCCGCCGGGACCATCACGGTCGCGGGCGGGGGCTCCGTCATGGAGGCGTTTCTCCAGATCTCCCCCTATTATTCCGGCCGGGATCTGTACTATCTGACCGCCAGGGTGCCCATGACAAACGAGCAGAAGCTGTTTTACTGCTTCTGCCTCCGGGGGAACAAGTACAAATTTTCCTACGGCCGGCAGTCCAACGCCACCCTGGCCGAGCTGCAGATACCGGCGCTGGACAGCATCCCGGCCTATATCCACCGCTTTTCCATCCAGGAGTACGGGAAACGCCTTCTCCGCCGGATGGACTTCCCCGAAGTAAAGGCGGACTGCCGGCGGGCCGGCGGGCTGGTCCCCCTGGAGGCGCTGTTTTCCGTTCGGGGCGGCCTCTCCTCCTCCGAGGTCATACGGCGGGCGGAGCGGGCAAACGAGAACTGGATTCCCTATATCCGGCCGTCCTACCGGCAGGAGACCAGCATTGACGCCTACGTCAACAAAAACGCCGTGCCCCGGGAAAAAATATTCCCCGCCCAGACGCTGTACGTCTCCACGGACGGACAGGGCAGCCATACCTTTTCCTATGTGTCGGCCTTCGAGTTTGTGCCCAACAGCAACGTGTCCGTGCTCCTCCCCCTGCGGGAGATGACGCTGCAGGAAAAGCTGTTTTACGCCCAGTGCATCACGGGTAACCGCTATAAATTTTCCTACGGCCGGAAGCCGAAGGGCAGGCGGCTGAAATCCGTCATGCTGCCGGAGTACCCGCCGGACTACGTCCTCAGCTATAACATGGACCGCGTGATGCAGAGCTTCCACCGCGTATTGGAAACGGTGTAGCCTCCCCCGGGCAGCGCCATGAACACGCGTATAAGAACCCGCCCCCTTCGGAAAGGGGGCGGGTTTCGACTGTCAAAAAACGCGGAACTCCGGTCTGCCGGGAGGAAAGGGTGTGCGCGGGAAACCCGGGAGGGGGTTCCCGCGCAATTTCAATCCCTGCGCGGCGGCACAAGAGTCCGTTTTGAAGCCGCCGAAACGCCGTCCCAGAGCGCCTCTTCCCGCCGGGCGGCGCGGATCAGCGGCTCCGCTTCCGGTACTCCATGGGGCTGATTCCCTCCACCCGGCGGAAGCACTGGGAAAAGTAGCTGAGGGAGGAAAAGCCCAGAATATGGGCGATCAGGGACAGGGTATGGTCCGTCTCCCGAAGGAGAAAGCGGCTCTCCTCAATCCGGCGGGAGATCAGGTAGTTGATGGGCGAGACCCCAAACTCCCGGCGGAAGGCGTGGGCCAGATAATACTTGTTCAGGTGGGCCAGCTGCGCCAGCTGGTCCAGGCTCAGGTTCTCCTTGAAATGGTTGTCGATGTACCGCCGGACCAGGTCGCATTCCCGGCTGGACCGGGCGTCGGAGGGCTCGCCGGAGAGGGCCGCGTCCCGCTGCCGGTTCAGCCGGACCAGGACCACCTCCAAAAGGCTCCCGCACACCCGCTTATAGCCCGGCAGAGCCTGGGACGCCTCCTGGAGCATCAGGCGGAGACAGGCCATCAGCTCTTCCCAGCCGGTGTGGAGGTGAAGCAGGGCCACGCCCCCCTCCCCGGCCAGCGTCTCCAGACTCTCCACCCCCAGCACAATATACTCCAGGGGGCTGTCCAGCTGGCTGACCTCCGTGTGGGGCACATTGGCGTTGACGACGACGGCGTCATGAATGGCCACGGGAAACTCCTCCCGCCGGGTGCGCAGGCGGCCGTGGCCCCCGGTGATGAAAAACAGCTCCGCACAGCCGTGGGTGTGCAGGCTGGAGTTCCAGTCCGCGTGGGAGCCATAGAGCAGCCGGGGCACGCCCTCCGGAGCCCCTTCCTCTCTTTGGAACGCGTATTGCTGCTGACTCATCCGCCGGACCTCCTTCCGCCCCGTCTTGCCGGGGACCCGCAGTTCACGCCGGGCGCGTCTGCGCAATTTTTTGAAAATTGGCAGCGTGCGGCCTGCGGAATAATTATAGCGCATTTTCCGCCGTTGTGCAACTTCCCGGAAATCCCTCCCTTTCGACAGGCCGCCTTGTTTTTCGAGCGCAGATCCAGGCGGCGGGCCGCAAAAAAACTATAAGTTTTGCCCAAAACAGACGGGAGTATTCCTTCAAAATTCCGCCAAAACGCAAAAAGAGCAAGATCTATAAAAAGTTCCGCAAGATACGGATTGTTTTGCCAGCGTGGAACCCGCTATACTAGAGCTTACAAGGCTGAAAATCAGCCTGCGGAAGCTTTTCAGAACGATAGGGAGGTAAACTTATGAAGAAGTTTCTCAGTCTCTTGCTGACCCTGGCTCTGGTGCTGTCCCTGGCCGCCTGCGGCGGCGGGAACGACGCCGGGACCACCCCGCCCCCCGCCGACTCCGGCAGCTCCGGCGACACCCAGGCCCCGCCGACCGCCGCCGAGGACGTGACCATCACCGTGGCCGCCCTGGCCTCCGGCTATGAGGAAGC
>CAQVQZ010000083.1 GCA_948902155.1 uncultured Oscillibacter sp. | reverse complement strand
GTCTGGCCGCCGGCGGCCTGACGGTTTTGCTTTTCTCTCGATGCGCTCATTTGTGATTCAGTCCTCTCAAGTTTTCAGTTACAATTTTTTGCTTCCTCTGGGGGGTATCTTCCAATTCTCAGAACGCCGGATGAAGCGGCCCACACGCCTGACGGCGCCGGACGGCCCAAAGCGGCGTTTTGATTGTTGGAGGGCATCCTCCGGAAAGCTGGATTTTACGCACTTGCCTATTATAGCGGAAGATCGGCGAATGTGCAAGCCTAAAATCCGCTTCTCCGGGGAGAAAGCCGGAGAATTCACGGTTTTTTCATCAATTCCTGCCAGCCGTCCGCTAAAATAGCATGCAGACCCTGTTTGAAAATGTTAAAACGCCCAAACAGCGGATATTTTTCCGCTGATGCTTCGTTGATTTCCCTTGAAACAGGATTCCTGCGGGAAATCGCCCCGCCCGGCGCTGAAATCTTTCGCCGCTGGACATTCCGGCAATTTTCAAACCGGGCCTGATCATAGTCCCGGCGGCTGAAAATTTTCTGAAAGGCTGGAGTCCGTTTTGAATCCGGCGTTTTGACGGTTTTGAAACAGACTTCAAGGGAAAACGGGCATAAAAATACCCCGCGAGAGCCGTGTAGACCTCGTTATAACCTGCACCTTTACGGACAGGTGGGTCGCCTCCAGCGCGCTTTACCGCTTCCAACTTCCAGCCGCGAACGGCAGCCGGGAGGCCTGCGAACCACGGGCTGATCCAGCGTCCCGTATAACGAAATGTGGGTTAAAAAAAGATCTATCACGCACCCCGCAGGGTACTTTACACATTATAATGCGCGGAATAATGGGAAAAGGTCACTCCTCGCCGTCAAACAGCGACTCCATGAATTTCTCGTACACGGCCTCCAGCTCCTCGTCGGAGTCCAGGGTGGAGAGGATGTCCTCCCCGTCCTCGTGGAGGACCTTGAGGATGACCAGTCCCGCGTCCGGGTCCTCCTCCTCGCCCTCGGTCTCGGCGGGGAAGAACGCCTGGTAGAGCTGGCCGTTGTACTCCAAAGCGTCCATGAACTCCAGGACCAGCTCGTTCCCATCCTCGTCGGTGACGGTGAGGAAGGTGGGGCCGAAATCTTCACTCATGTGGGGGACCTCCTTTTCTTGCTCAACTGTATTTTACACGGAATCTCCGACAATTGCAAGAGTATAAATGTTGAAAAAGCCGAAAAGTTGAAAGCCCTGCCGGAAACAAGTTTGCCCAAAATCCATAAATCCATGCCATTTTGAAACTTTTTTTCGGGAAAAACCGACATTTTCAATATTGACAGGCAGTGGTACAATAGAAAACAGGAATTTCTTGAAATTTTTAGAGTTTTTTTCCCTCAGCCGCCCCGCCGCCTTCCGGCGGGGGCGGAACTCAGGCAAAGGAGGTATTGCGGCATTGGAACAGCACGGAAGAAGAGAGCAGCCGGCCCCCCAGCGCCCTCCCCGCCGGGGCAGGCGGAAGAGAACGCCCCTCAGCTATGTGCTGGGCGTGTTCAAGGGCGTCTTCCTGACGTTGTGGACGGTCCTGCTCATCGGCGTCTGTACGGCGCTGATCGGCCTGCACTTTTTTAAGGAGTATATCGAGACCATCGTCATGCCCTCGGTGGAGGTCCGGGCGGAGGACTACACCATGAAGCTCAGCTCCTTCGTCTACTACCAGGACAAGGAGACGGGGGCCTGGAAGGAGTGGCAGAGCGTCCACGGCACGGAGAACCGGGTCCTGGTGGACTTCGACCAGATGCCCGAGTATCTGTGGCAGGCCACCGTCGCCATCGAGGACGAGCGTTTCTTCCAGCATCAGGGCGTGGACTGGCTCCGCACCGGCAAGGCCGTCATGAACATCTTTCAGGGCGACGCCAGCATGGGCGGCTCCACCCTCACTCAGCAGGTGCTGAAAAACATGACCAAGGACAACAAGCCCTATATCAACCGGAAGGTCCGGGAGATTTTCCGGGCCCTGGAGTTTGAGCGGAACTACCGGAAAGAGGACATTCTGGAGCTCTACCTCAACACCATCTACCTGGGGCAGGGCTGCTACGGCGTCCAGACGGCGGCGCAGTTCTACTTCGGCAAGGACGTGAGCCAACTGGACCTGGCCGAGTGCGCCAGCCTCATCGCCATCACCAACAACCCCTCCATGTACGGCCCCATGTACAACATCACCATCACCCGGGAGGACGGCACCACCACCACCCCCCGGGAGGCCAACAAGAAGCGCCAGGGCTGGGTGCTGGACAAGATGGCGGAGGTCGTCAACCCCGATACGGGCCTGCCCTTTATCACCGAGGCCCAGCGGGACGCCGCCAAGGCGGAGGTCCTCCAGTTCTCCGACGGGTCCACCTCCGCCGAGGAGATCGTGGAAAAGAGCGAGGGCAAGATCAAGATCAACTCCTGGTTTGTGGACCAGGTGATCCGGGACGTGGCCAAGGACCTGCGGGACGAGCTGGGCATCAGCGAGGAAGAGGCCATGACCCGCCTCTACAACAGCGGCTACCGCATCTACACCACCCTGGACCCCAAAATCCAGTCCCTGGTGGAATCCGTCTATGAGGACCGGAGCAATCTGGACGTGACCTCCCGGAACGGACAGCAGCTCCAGTCCGGCATCACGGTCATGGACCCCTACACCGGCAACATCGTCGCCATGGTGGGCAAGATCGGGGAGAAGAAGGAGAACCTGGGCTGGAACTGCGCCACCACCCGGCGGCAGGTGGGCTCCTCCATGAAGCCCCTGACGGCCTACGCCCCCGCCCTGGACGCGGGCGCCATCACCCAGGGCAGCGTCTTTGACAACTACCCGGTTCAGGAGCTGAACGGAAGCCCCTGGCCCAAGAACTCCGGCGTGGGCTACACGGGCATGTGTACCGTCCGCTACGGCGTACAGCGGTCCATCAACACCATCGCCGTCCAGGCCCTCCAGTCCGTGGGCGTGGAAGAGGCGTACCGCTTCGCCACGGAGAACCTGAATCTGGGCCTGGTGGCGGAGGACATGGACGTGAGCCCCCTGGCCATGGGCGGACTGCACTACGGCCTGAGCACCGTGGAAATGGCGGCGGCCTACGCCTGCTTCGCCAACAACGGCATCTACAACGAGCCCCGGACCTACGTCCGGGTCACCCGCCTGGACAGCTCCGGCAACGAGGTGACGGTGCTGGAGAACGAGAGCGAGAGCCATGTGGCCATGAAGGACACCACGGCCTACCTCATGACGGACATGCTGAAAAACGCCGTCAATGCCGGTACAGGCGGACAGGCCAGATTCAATGGTATGCACATCGCCGGCAAGACCGGCACCACCAACGACAACAAGGACCGCTATTTCGTGGGCTTCACGCCCTACTACGTGGCGGCGGTCTGGACGGGCTACGAGGAGCCGGAGAAGATCAGCTACAGCGGCAACCCCGCCATCACCATGTGGAAGAAGGTCATGGAGCCCCTGCACATGGACCTGCCCGACAAGGACTTCGACAACAGGCCCGCCACGGGTCTGACCAAAATTACCGTCTGCCTGGACAGCGGCATGAAGGCAACCGACGCCTGCCGGGCGGACCCCAGAGGAAACCGGATGGGCACCTTTGAGGCCGCCGCCGGGACCGGCCCGACGGAGGACTGCACGATGCACAAGATGGTGTCCTACTGCACCGAGGGCCACTGCCTGGCCGGGGAGACCTGCCCGCAGGAGACGGTGGAGGAGCGGGCCTATCTGGATTACGTCCGGGAGGAGTACGGGACCATCAAGGCGGACGACGACGCGTATCTCATCAGCAGCCTGGAAAAGATGATGGAGCCGTCGGAGACGAATCCCACCGGCGGCTGTCCCGTCCACTTCGGAACGCCCCTGCCGGACCCCAACAACCCCGTGGACCCCAACGACCCCAACGCCGGGACCACGACGCCGGGCGAGCCTTATATCCCCCAGCCAGGGGAGAGCCACGAGGGCTATGGCGGCGGCGGAAACCAGGGCACTACCCCAACGCCGCCCCCCGTCACGCCCACGCCGGATCCGGAGCCGGAGCCTCCCACCCCCGTCGAACCGCCGGAGCCGGACCCGCTGGAACCCAACGGCGGAGGAATTTTCGACGACCTGTGGGGCATTGCGCCCTGATGGCAAGGCGGGCCGATTGCAGAAACGAAATGAAGCGCGGACGTTCCAAGGGAACGTCCGCGCTTTGTCCGTTCTCCAGGAAAACTCCCCCAAATTGCGACCACTTTTCCTGCCGCCCTGTCCTATAATAGCTTAGAGCTGGGAAACCGGCTCTGAAACGAGAGGAGGAACGGCGTGTGACGGTCATCTACATCGACAGCGTCTTCGTGCTGAACGCCCTGATGGACTATCTGCTCCTCCTCTGCGCCGCCCGGCTGGCGGGCCTGCCGCTGCGGCGGGGGCGGTACGTCCTGGCGGCTCTGGCGGGCGGGGCCTACGCGGCGGCGGTGTTCCTGCCGGGGCTGGGCTTTCTGGCGGAGGGGCCGGTGAAGCTGGCGGCGGGGGTCCTGCTGGGCCTGGCGGCCTACGGCGGGGAGGAGAAGCTGCTGCGGCTGATCCTGCTGTTTTTCGCCGTCTCCTGCGCCATGGCGGGCTGCGTGCTGGGGCTGAGCCTGCTGGCGGGGGGCGGCGTGCCGGTGGTGAACGGCGTGCTGTACACCAACGTGGACGCCAAGGCCCTGGCCGTCGCCGGGACGGCGGCGTACGCCGTGCTGTCCCTGGTGTTCCGGGCGGCGGCAGGGCACGGCGTGAAGGGGGAGCTGGCGCCGGTGCGGGTGAGCGTCGGGGGCCGGAGGGCGGAGCTGACGGCGCTGCTGGACAGCGGCAGCGGCCTCCGGTCCCCGGACGGACGGCCCATGCTTGTGACAGCCCCCGGAGCGCTGGCCCTGCCTCCGGCGGCGGCGCGGGTGCTGGCCCAGGGGGACCTCCGGGCCCCGGAGACGCTGCTGGAGCCCCTGCGGGCGGCGGCTCCGGCTCTGCGGCCCCGGCTGACGCCCTACCGGGCGGTGGGGACCGCCGCCGGGCTGCTGCTGTGCGTCCGGACGGACTGGGCGGAGATCGGCGGGACCCGGTATCCGGGGCTGACGGCGGCCCTGTCCCCCTCGGCGCTGGGGGTGGGCTATACGGCGCTGTGGGGCGGAGCGGCGGGAAAGGGAGGACGACATGGATATTTTGAAAAGCGTGCGGCGTCTGCTGATCCGGCTGGGCCTGTGGCCGGAGGCGGGAGTCCATTACATCGGCGGCAGCGACACCCTGCCGCCGCCCCTGAGCCGGGAGCGGGAGGCGGAGCTGCTGTCCAATCTGGACGAAGCGGCCCGGCAGGAGCTGATCGAACATAACCTGCGGCTGGTGGTGTACATTGCCCGGCGCTTTGAAAACACGGGCATCAACATCGAGGACCTGATCTCCATCGGGACCATCGGCCTCATCAAGGCGGTGGGGACCTACCGGACGGACAAGAACATCAAGCTGGCCACCTACGCCTCCCGGTGCATCGAGAACGAGATTCTGATGTACCTCCGGAAAAACGCCAACCGGAAGGGGGAGGTTTCCTTCGACGAGCCGCTGAACACGGACTGGGACGGCAACGAGCTGCTGCTCAGCGACGTGCTGGGCACCGACGAGGACGTGGTCATGCGGCCCATCGAGGAGGACGTGGACCGCTCCCTCCTGGCGGCGGCGATCCGGACCCTGACGCCCAGGGAGCGGCAGATCATCACCCTGCGCTTCGGCCTGGGGGGCGGGAAGGAGCAGACCCAGAAGGAGGTGGCGGACCAGCTGGGGATTTCCCAGTCCTACATCTCCCGGCTGGAGAAGCGGATCATCAACCGCCTGAAAAAGGAAATTCTGCGTCTGTCTTGACAATTCCCGCTGGGGATAGTATAATATGCCGCATATTGAGAACCGCGAGGATGGGAAGCAGTATCCGGCGGGCGGACGCGAAGAGAGGGAGCGGCTGGTGTAAGCTCCCGGGAAGCCGCCGGAGAAGTCGCCCCGGAGCGGCGCGGCTGAACGGGAAGTAAGCCGCGACGGCATCCCTCCGTTATCGGGGAAGGGCGTGGAAGCGCCCATAAGCGCGCGCCGGGGAGGCGCGAAATCAGGTGGTACCGCGGATTTGCATTCGCCCTGAGCCAATGGCTTGGGGCGGTTTTCTTTTTGGAGGGAGCAATGGTATTTCGCGTTCGGGGAACCCTGACGAAGGAGGACCGGGCCGCGTGGCGGCGGCTGGCGGTCCGCTATGACCGGTCCGTCGTTAAAAAATATCGCACCGCCAAAAGAGAGCGGCTCAAGATGAAGCTCAGCGCCTGGCTAATGCTGATTATCAGCGGCGTGGGGCTGTTCGCTGCCGTAAGCGGGGGGATATCGCCTTGGATGGCGCCGCTTATGCTTTTTCTTATTATTACCGGGATTTTTTTGCTGTTTTTTGTAAAGCAGCCGGAGATCAAGCCGCCCACCCGTCTGTTTGAGTACGATTTCCCGCCCTCCGACATGCCGGATACGCCTGTCCGGGCTGCGTTTTTCGAGGACGGCTGTTTTGTGTTCTGGAACGCCGCCGAAAGGGTCCGTCTGGGCTATGCGGCTATTACCGCCGCCTGGGAGGACGCGGAGCGGTTTTACCTCTTTCTCCGGAACCGTCCGCCCTTGGTTCTGCCAAAGCGGGGATTTGCCGGAGAAATGTCGGAAGATTTTCGTGGTTTTTTGGGAAATACCATTGATTTTCCGATGAAATCTATGAAATGAAGGCGTTATGGCATGGAATTTGTCTTTCGAATCAGCAATTATGACGACCCGGCTTTGGACGCTGAGGCGGCGGAGCTGCTTCGGCAGAGGTTGGAGAGGGAAAGCCGAAGGGTCATGCCGGGAATGTGGAAGGTCACGGACAGGCTGAACGCTTACGCCGCAAAGGGTCCGGGGCGGGAGAGCCGCCGGAGGCGGTATCGGATTTATGGTGTTTTCCTCATCGCTTTGGGGCTTGTTGCGCTGGTTCCCGGTTTGATGGAGCTGCGGACGCCCAGCTTGATTTGGGCCGGGGGCTTTGCGGTTTTCGCGGGAATTGTGGAATTTCTGCTGGTCCGGAAACGGAAGCCGCCTGCGGTTCCGGCCTCCTGCCGGAAGGAGGCGGAGGCGATGCTGGCAAAGCGGCGGGCGGTGGACTGGGACGCCGTTTCGGCGGAGGTCCGGTTTGGTGAGGACGGCATGACGGTTTTCGGCGGGGAGGGCCGGGAAGCGGTCCCCTATGGGAAGATGACCGGGCTGTTTCAAACGGAGCGGTTGTGGATGGTTTTGAGCGAAAATGAGCAGGCTGTGATTTTGCAGAAAAAGGATATGTCTGTGGGAAATCCGGAAAAATTCGCAGAATTTCTTTTAAAAAGCATGGGACTTTAGAGTTTATTCATAAAAGGAGAATCGACATGAAACAAGAGTTACCCAAGGTGTACGAACCCCAGCAGGTGGAGGGGCGCATCTACGAGATGTGGGAGAAGGCCGGCTGCTTCAACGGCGACCCGGACCGCTCCAAGAAACCCTTCTCCATCGTTATGCCGCCCCCCAACGTCACGGGGCAGCTCCACATGGGCCACGCTATGGACTGCACCCTCCAGGACATCCTCACCCGCTTCAAGCGGATGCAGGGATACTCCACCCTCTGGCTCCCCGGCGTGGACCACGCGGGCATCTCCACCCAAGTGAAGGTGGAGGAGGACCTGCGGGTCAACGAGGGCCTGAGCCGCCATGATTTAGGCCGGGAGAAGTTCCTCCAGCGGGTGTGGAAGTGGAAGGAGAAGTACGGGAACCGCATCGTCCAGCAGCAAAAGAAGATGGGCGTTTCCTGCGACTGGTCCCGCTCCCGCTTCACCATGGACGAGGGCCTTTCCAGAGCTGTTCGAGAGACTTTCTGTGAGCGATATGAACAGGGCTTAATTTATAAGGGAAGCCGCATCATCAACTGGTGCCCGGATTGCCTTACCGCTCTTTCGGATGTTGAAGTGGAATACAAGGATAAGCCTGGAAATCTCTGGTATATCCGCTACCCCCTCACCGACGGGTCCGGGGACCTCGTCGTGGCGACGACCCGGCCGGAGACCATGATGGGCGATACCGGCGTGGCGGTCAACCCGGAGGACGAGCGGTTCAAGCACCTCGTGGGCAAGACCTGCATCCTGCCCATCATGAACCGGGAGATTCCCATCGTGGCCGACGAATATGTGGAGCTGGGGTTTGGCACCGGCGCGGTGAAGATGACCCCCGCCCATGACCCCAACGACTTCGAGGTGGGTCTGCGGCACGGGCTGGACACCATCCGGTGTATCGCCGACGACGGCACCATCAACGAGAACGGCGGGCCTTACAACGGCATGGACCGCTATGAGTGCCGGAAGGCCATCGTCAAGGATTTGGAGGAGCAGGGGTATCTGGTCAAGACCGAGCCTTACAACCACAACGTGGGCACCTGCTACCGCTGCCACAACGACGTGGAGCCCCTGATCTCCGCCCAGTGGTTCGTGAAGATGGAGCCCCTGGCCAAGGAGGCCCTGCGGGTGGTCAACGAGGGGGAGACCAAGTTCGTCCCCGACCGCTTCGCCAAGACCTACACCAACTGGATGGAGAACGTCCACGACTGGTGCATCTCCCGCCAGCTGTGGTGGGGCCATCAGATTCCCGCCTGGTACTGCGACGACTGCGGGCACATCAACGTCAGCCGGGAGGACCCCACCAAGTGCGAAAAGTGCGGGAGCGCGCACCTGACCCGGGACCCGGATGTGCTGGATACCTGGTTCAGCTCCGCTTTGTGGCCCTTCTCCACCCTGGGCTGGCCGGAGAAGACGGAGGATTTGGATTTCTACTATCCGACTTCCGTCATGGTCACCGGGTATGACATCATCTTCTTCTGGGTGTCCCGGATGATCTTCTCCGGCTGCGAGCAGATGAAGAAGATTCCCTTCCACACGGTCCTCATTCACGGGCTGGTCCGGGACGACAAGGGGCGGAAGATGTCCAAGTCCCTG
>CAQVQZ010000082.1 GCA_948902155.1 uncultured Oscillibacter sp. | reverse complement strand
TCATCCCCTGGCTGAAGGAGAACTACGGCGGCGTGGAGATCATCGCCGTGGCCGGCGACGTGGGCCAGGAGCAGGAGCTGGAGGGCCTGGAGGAAAAGGCCCTGAAGACCGGGGCCAGCAAGCTCTACATAGCGGACCTGACGGACGAGATGGTGGATGAGGTCATCATCCCCTCCCTGAAAATGGGCGCGAATTATGAGCAGTATCTGCTGGGAACGGCCTTCGCGCGGCCCATCATCGCCAAGAGCCTGGTGGAGATCGCCAAAAAGGAGGGCGCGGACGCCATCGCCCACGGCTGCACCGGCAAGGGCAACGACCAGGTCCGTTTCGAGCTGGCCATCAAGCGCTTCGCGCCGGACATGACCATCATCGCCCCCTGGCGGGAGTGGGAGATCAAGGGTCGGGACGAGGAGATCGACTATGCCGAGGCCCACAATGTCCCCCTGAAGATCAGCCGGGAGACCAACTATTCCAAGGATAAGAACATCTGGCACCTGAGCCACGAGGGCCTGGACCTGGAGGACCCCGCCAACGAGCCCCAGTATGAGAAGCCGGGCTTTTTGGAGATGGGCGTCAGCCCCATCGCGGCCCCGGACAAGGCGACGTATGTGACCATCGACTTTGAAAAGGGCGTGCCCGTGGCCGTGGACGGCGAGAAGATGAAGGCCAGCGGCATCATCCGCAAGCTGAACAAGCTGGGCGGCGAGAACGGCATCGGCCTGCTGGACATCGTGGAGAACCGCCTGGTGGGCATGAAGGACCGGGGCGTTTACGAGACGCCGGGCGGCACGATTTTGTATAAAGCCCACCAGTGCCTGGAGATGATAACCATTGACAAGGACACCGCCCACATGAAGAGCAAGCTGGCGGTGGACTTCGCGGACCTGGTGTACAACGGCAAGTGGTTCACCCCCCTGCGGGAGGCCCTGAGCGCCTTCGCCGACAAGACCCAGGAGCACGTTACCGGCAGCGTGAAGCTGAAGCTCTACAAGGGCAACATGATCACGGCTTCCGTCACCTCTCCGGAAAGCCTGTATTCCGAAGAGCTGGTGACCTTCAACGAAAGCGCCTACGACCAGACCAACGCCACGGGCTTTATCAACCTGTGGGGTCTGCCGGACACCGTTCTTGCTTTGAGGGAGCAAGGAAAACTGTAAAAGATTTAAAGAGGGGACTTCGTCCCCCCTTTAGATTCCCCCCACCAGTCTGCGGACTGGTGCCGCCGCCCAAGGCGGCTGAGGTCGAGGAATTTTTGTGACGCCGCAGCGTCAAGAAAACATGCCGGCGGCATGTTTTCAGCGGAGGCCGCAGCGGCTGCGCCGCGAGGAGAGGCACTATCGTGTCGTCGCAAAAATGATTACATTTTATTTCTCCGCCCTGCGGAGAAAACAGGGGGTACACCCCCTGGACCCCTTTATAGATTGGAGATTGGTATGAAGCTTTGGGGCGGGCGGTTTCGTAAGGAGACGGACTCCTTTGCCAATGATTTTCAGTCCTCCATCGCCTTTGATCAGAGGCTGTACCGGGAGGATATCCGGGGCAGCGCCGCCCATGCGGAGATGCTGGCCGGCTGCGGCATCATCAGCCGGGAGGATGCAAAGGCGATTCAGGAAGGATTGCAGGGGATTCTGGAGGATATCGAGGCGGGGAAGGTGGAATTTTCCGCTGAGAACGAGGATATCCACATGAACATCGAGGCCCTTCTGACCCGGCGCATCGGCGGCGCGGGGAAGCGGCTCCACACCGGTCGGTCCCGGAACGATCAGGTGGCGGTGGATTTCCGGATGTATGTCCGGAGGGAGATCGGCACGGTGATCGGGCTGCTGCTGGACCTGGAAGAGGCCCTGTGCGCCCAGGCCCGGCGGCATCAGGGGACCGTCATGCCGGGGTACACCCATTTGCAGCGGGCCCAGCCGGTGTCCTTCGCCCAGCATTTGCTGGCCTACGGAGCCATGTTCCGGCGGGATGTGACCCGGCTGGAGGACTGCCGGGAGCGGCTGAATGAATGTCCTTTGGGTTCCGGGGCGCTGGCGGGGACCACCTACCCCATTGACCGCTGGCAGACCGCGAAGGCGCTGGGGTTCGACGCGCCCATGGGCAACTCCATGGACGGCGTGGGGGACCGGGATTACGCTTTGGAGTTGCTGAGCGGGCTGTCCATTTTGATGATGCATCTGAGCCGCTTCGCCGAGGAAGTGATTCTCTGGTGCAGCTGGGAGTTTAAATTTGTGGAGCTGGACGAGGCGTATTCCACCGGGTCCAGCATCATGCCCCAGAAGAAGAATCCGGACATGGCGGAGCTGGTCCGGGGCAAGACGGGGCGGGTGTACGGCGATTTGATGGGGCTGCTGACCGTGATGAAGGGCCTGCCTCTGGCGTACAACAAGGATATGCAGGAGGACAAGGAGCCGGTTTTCGACGCGCTGGATACCGTGGAGCTGTGCCTGCCGGTGTTTACGGGGATGATCGCCTCCATGACCGTCCTGCCGGAGAATATGCGAAAGGCGGCGGGCCGGGGGTTCATCAACGCCACGGACTGCGCCGACTACCTGACCAAGAAGGGGATGCCCTTCCGGGACGCCTACACGGCGGTGGGGCGGCTGGTGTCCGTCTGCGCCGCCGGGGGGAAGACCCTGGAGGAGCTGAGTCTGGAGGAGCTGCGGGGGGCGTCGCCCCTCTTTGAGGAAGACGTTTATGAGGCGCTGAGGCTGGAGAACTGCATGGCCCTGCGGGGAAGCTTCGGCGGCCCGGCGGAGGCGGAGACCGGGCGGCAGATTCAGGAGATCGAGGCGTTCGTGAAGGTACGGAAGGAGAATTCCGCATGTTCCAGCCAGGGCCGGGAACGAAAATCCTGACGGCAGACCAAATTGAGCTTCCCACCGGGGATTATAAAGAGGTGCAGCATGTTACCGCCCATTTCGTCCGAGGCAAAACACCCAAGCGATGGAAGGACTTCCCCGACGGTGAAAGCAACTGGGCAAACCTCTCTCCCGAGGAAGCCCGGTCTATGGCGGAACAACTGAAGAATGCCATTGTATACGGAAAGATTCAAAATCTCCGGGTGAGTTTCGACCCTTGGGGCGAGGATGATTTTCTCAGTGTTGATTTTGACCAGGGGCGGGCGGCATTGCTGTACAACGCCATTGACCTTTGCGGGATTTCTCCCTGTGACCCGGAGCGCCCGGACGCCTGGGAGGACGCTCATGCAGACATCGGCGGGCAAACCCCGGTCCCCATGGCCTGTGTCCTGGAGGATATGGAAAAAGCCGCTCGAATCATTCTATATTTTTTAGAAAGCGGCAAGCTTTCGCCGGAGACGAAATGGGCAGTGGAATCCACCGGAGGTCTGCCCTGGGTTTTTTGAGATCGGAGAGGCTGATATGAGCAAACCAAACGTATACATTGACGGCCGGGAGGGCACGACCGGGCTCCAGATTTACGACCGGTTGGCGGCGCGGGAGGACATCCGGCTGCTGCTGATCGGCGAGGACAAGCGCAAGGACCCCGCCGAGCGGGCAAAGCTGATGAACGCGGCGGATGTGGTGTTTCTGTGCCTGCCGGACGCGGCGGCCATCGAGGCCGTGGGGCTGGTGGAGAATCCGGAGGCAAGGATTATCGACTGCTCCACCGCACACCGGACGGCGGAGGGCTGGGACTACGGCTTTCCGGAGCTGTCGGCGGAGAGGCGGGAGCGCATCCGAACCTCGAAGCGGGTGGCGAATCCGGGGTGCCACGCCACGGGGTTCATCGCCGGGGTGTATCCCCTGGCGGCGGCAGGGCTGCTGCCCAGGGACTATCCGCTGACCTGCTTCTCTTTAACGGGGTACTCCGGCGGCGGGAAGAAGATGATCGCCGAATACGAGGGGCCGGATAAGGGCGCGGGGCTGTTCAGCCCACGGGTCTACGGCCTGAGCCTGAAGCACAAGCACCTGCCGGAGATGCAGAAGGTCTGCGGGCTGGAGCGTCCGCCGGTGTTCTGCCCCGTCGTGGACGACTATTACAAGGGCATGGCTACCACCGTGGGCCTGCACAACGATCTGCTGAAAGCAAACGGCGGCGCGAAGGCGGTCTGGGAGGCTCTGCATGAGCACTACCGGAACCAGGCGCTGGTGCGGGTGGCTCCCTTCGGGTGGAGCGAGGCCATGATCGCCGCCAACGGGATGGCGGGAAAAGACAGCCTGACCCTGATCGTCTGCGGGCACGAGGAACAGACCACCGTCACCGCCCTCTTCGACAACCTGGGCAAGGGCGCTTCCGGCGCGGCGGTGCAGAATATGAATTTGATGCTGGGCTTCGAGGAAGCCAAGGGCCTGAATTACTAAGAAAGTACGAGGAATCGACATGCTGAATTTCATCAACGGCGGCGTTTGCGCCGCGCAGGGGTTTCGGGCCGCAGGGATTCATGTGGGCGTGAAGACCCATGCGGAGTGGAAGAAGGATGTGGCGCTGATCGTCTCCGATGTGGACTGCGCGGCGGCGGCGGTGTTTACCAAGAACGTGGTCAAGGCCGCGCCGATTCGGGTGGACCTCCAGCACCTGGCCGGCGGGAAGGCCAGGGCGGTCATTGCCAACAGCGGCAACGCCAACGCCTGCGCCCCTCAGGGGGAGGAGAACGCCGAGCGAATGTGCGCGGCGGCGGCCAAGGCCATTGGCTGCAAGGCGGAGGATATCGTGGTTTCCTCTACCGGCGTCATTGGACAGCGGATCAACGTGGAAGCCATTGAGGAGGGCATCCCGGCGCTGTACGCCGCCCTGGAGCGCTCCGACGCTGCCAGCGACGCGGCGGGGCACGCGATTATGACCACCGATTTGGTGAAGAAAGAGGCGGCGGTGGAGACCGTCGTGGGCGGAAAGACCGTCCGCATGGGCGGCATCGCCAAGGGCAGCGGCATGATTCATCCCAACATGGGCACCATGCTCTGCTTCCTGACCACCGACTGCGCCATCTCGCCGGAGATGATCAAGACCGCTTTGCTGGAGACGGTGAACGTCAGCTTTAACCGCATCAGCGTGGACGGGGATACGTCTACCAACGACACCTGCTGCGTGCTGGCCAACGGGCTGGCGGGGAATGAGACGATTACCGCCAAGGGGGCCGATTACGAGGCGTTTTTGGAGGCTTTGCAGGCCCTTTGCACGGAGCTGGCCAAGAAGATGGCCTCCGACGGCGAGGGGGCCCGGCATCTGATCACCTGCACCGTGGCCGGGGCCAAGAGCGAGAAGAGTGCCGAGGGCATCGCCAAGTCCGTCATTTCGTCCACGCTGACCAAGGCCGCGATCTTCGGGGCCGACGCCAACTGGGGGCGGGTGCTGTGCGCCATGGGGTACTCCGGGGAGGAGTTCGACCCGGACAAGGTGACGGTGTGCTTCGCCAGCGCCGCCGGGAGCGTCCAGGTCTGCGCCAAGGGGCGGGGGCTGGACTTCGACGAGGATTTGGCGAAGAAGATTCTCACGGAGCACGACGTGGAGATCAACATCGCCATGGAGGAGGGAGACGCCTCCTGTACCTGCTGGGGCTGCGATATCACCTACGATTATATCAAGATCAACGGGGATTACCGGACGTAAGAGGTAATCCTGATGCTGGAAAAACTGCTTTTGCTGGCCGGGATAGCGCTGGTTCCCCTGATGGTAGGAATTGTGTGCTTCCGGGGCGCGGTCTGGTGCCTGGAGCGGCGGAGCGCGGCGGGGCGGCTCGTCCTGGCGGCGGTGATGGCTGCTGCGGCGGCGGGGGCCGGATACGGTTTGCTGCGCCTGAGCGGGCTGTTGATTTTTCCCAGGGACAACACGTATTCCGTCAACTTCTTCGACGCCAGCTGGCGGGACGAGGGAATCGGGTTTCTCCAGCTCTTTGGGGGACCCTTGGGCGGGGGAATCGCCGCCCTGATTTCCCGGCGGAGGAACGGCGGCAGTTGAAATAGGAAAGGAAGCGATCATGATGGCTTCTCACGAACAGCAGGCCCAGACGCTGGTGGAGGCCCTGCCTTATATCCAGAAATACACCGGCAAGACCATTGTCATCAAATACGGCGGGAACGCCATGACCTCCGATACCCTGCGGCGGTCCGTCATGACGGACATCGTGCTGCTGACGCTGGTCGGCATCCGGGTGGTGGTGGTCCACGGCGGCGGGCCGGAGATCTCCGCCATGCTGAAAATGATCGGGCACACGTCCCGCTTCGTGGACGGGCTGCGGTACACGGACGCGACGACCATGGACGTGGTGCAGTCCATCCTCTGCGGGAAGGTCAACAAGGACCTGGTGGCCCAGCTGGGCCGCCTGGGCGGCCGGGCCGTGGGGCTGTGCGGGCTGGACGGGGAGCTGTTCCAGGCCGTGCAGCTGGATGAAAAGTACGGGCTGGTGGGGAAAATCACCGGCGTGAACCCCGCCCCGGTGGAGAACGCCTTGCAGACGGGCTACATCCCCGTGGTGTCCACCGTGGCCCAGGGGGTGGACGCGGGCACCGCTTACAACATCAACGCCGACACCGCCGCCGCCAAGCTGGCGGAGGCCCTGGGGGCGGAAAAGCTGATTCTGCTCACCGACGTCCGGGGGCTGCTGCGGGACCCGGAGGACGAGGAGACCCTCATCCACGTGGTCCGGACCCAGGAGGTGCCGGATTTAGTGGAAGAAGGAGTTATCTCCGGGGGCATGATTCCCAAGATGCAGTGCTGCGTGGACGCCATCCACGGCGGCGTGGAGCGGGTCCATATCCTGGACGGGCGCATTCCCCATTCGATTTTGATTGAGCTGCTCTCCGACGAGGGCATCGGCACCATGATGAAAAAGGAGGATACAACACTATGACTTCCGAGGCGATCAAGAATCTGACCCATCAGTATGTGATGAATACCTACGGGCGGTTCCCCGTGGTCATTGACCACGGCGAGGGGGCCACCCTCTACGACCCCGAGGGCAACGCTTACATCGACTTTACCAGCGGCATCGGCGTCACCGCCCTGGGCTACGGCAACCAGCCCTGGGTGGACGCCGTGGCGGAACAGGCCAAGAAGCTGGTCCACACCTCCAACCTCTTTTACACCGAGCCCCCCGCCAAGCTGGCGGAGACCCTGTGCAAGCGCACCGGGGAGAGATGCGTCTTCTTCGCCAACGGCGGCGGCGAGGCTAACGAGGGCATGATCAAGCTGGCCCGGAAATACAGCTTCGACAAGTACGGCCAGGGGCGGAGCACCATCATCACCCTGAAGAACTCCTTCCACGGGCGGACCATCACCACCCTGAAGGCCACAGGACAGCCCGTGTTCCACAACTTCTTCTTCCCCTTCACCGAGGGCTTCCGCTACGCCGAGGCCGATGATCTGGACGCCCTGAAGGCCGAGGACCAGGGCGACGTCTGCGCCGTCATGCTGGAGCTGGTTCAGGGCGAGGGCGGCGTGCTGCCCCTGGACAAGGGCTACATCAAGGCCGTAGAGGCCCTGTGCGCCGAGAAGGACTGGCTGCTCCTCATCGACGAGGTTCAGACCGGCGTGGGCCGGACGGGAACCCTGTTCGCTTTCCAGCAGTATGACATCCTGCCCGATGTGGTGACCTTCGCCAAGGGCATCGCCGGGGGCCTGCCCATGAGCGGCTTCATGGCCAACGAGAAGTGCAGGGACGTGCTGGGCCCCGGCACCCACGCCACCACCTTCGGCGCGAACCCCGTGTGCGCGGCGGCGGGCCTGGTGGTTCAGGACATCCTCAGCGACGAGTTCCTGAAGGAGGTCCAGGAGAAGGGCGAATACCTCCGCAAGGGCATCGAGGCCCTGAATCTGCCCTGCCTGGGCAAGACCCGGGGGCTGGGCCTCATGATTGGCGTGGCCGTCAACGACGGCTGGACCAACAAGGACGTCGCCAACAAGCTCATTGAGAACGGGCTTCTGGTCCTCACCGCCGGGCCGGGCCTGCGGCTCCTGCCGCCGCTGGTGGTCTCTCAGGAGGAAATGGACAGGGGACTGGAAATCATGAAGAGCGTGCTTGCGTAAGCAATATTTTTAGAGTGAAGAGTGGAGAGTGAAGAGTGGAGATGACGGATATCTTCACTCTCCACTCTTCGCTCTTCACTCTGGGAGAAAGGGTTTTTTGTATGAAAGGACAGCGTCATTTTTTAAAGCTGCTGGATTTTACGCCGGCGGAGATTCAGCGGTTTTTGGATACCGCCGCCGATTTGAAGGCTAAAAAGAAGGCGGGAGTTCCGCACCGTTATCTGGAGGGGAAAAACGTCGCTTTGATTTTTGAAAAGACCTCTACCCGAACCCGCTGCGCCTTTGAGGTGGCGGCGCAGGACCTGGGGATGGGGAGTACATATTTGGGGCCCACTGGGTCCCAGATCGGCGTGAAGGAATCGATCGCCGATACGGCCCGGGTGCTGGGGCGGATGTATGACGGCATCGAGTACCGGGGGTTCGGGCAGAGCATCGTGGAGGAACTGGCGGCTTACGCCGGGGTTCCGGTGTTCAACGGGCTGACCAATGAGTTTCATCCCACCCAGATTCTGGCGGACTTTTTGACCATCCGGGAGCACTTCGGGAAGCTGGAGGGCGTGAAGCTGGTCTATCTGGGAGACGCGCGGTTCAATATGGGGAATTCCCTCATGGTGGGCTGCGCCAAGATGGGGATGCGGTTTGCCGCCTGCGCGCCGGAGGCTTATATGCCGGACGCGGCGCTGGTGGAGACCTGCCGGGACATCGCGAAGGAGACCGGGGCGGTGCTGGAGTTTATGGAGGATCCCCTGGAGGCGGTGAAGGGCGCGGATGTGCTGTACACCGACGTGTGGGTCTCCATGGGCGAGCCGGTAGAGGTCTGGGAGGAGCGCATCGCCGCCCTGGGGCCGTATCAGGTCACGAAGGCGCTGATGGACGCCGCGGGGCCCCAGTGCCGGTTTATGCACTGCCTGCCCGCTTACCACGACCACAAGACCCAGGTGGGCCGGGAGATGGGCGAGCGGTTCGGGCGGGAGGCTATGGAGGTGACGGACGAGGTGTTTGAGTCGCCGCAGTCCATCGTGTTTGATGAGGCCGAGAACCGGATGCATACTATTAAGGCGGTTATGTATGAGTTGATGAAGTGATTTGGGGGGACGAAAGGGTATCTGGTTAGGGCCTGTTCACATAAGTTGGGTTGTGCTATAATAAAGGGATGAAA
>CAQVQZ010000081.1 GCA_948902155.1 uncultured Oscillibacter sp. | reverse complement strand
TAACATTCTACACCTCAAGTCAATACACTGTTATTTTATTGGATTGCTATAATATTCATTTTATCGATCATATTTCGTCCCTTATGTGAACACTACCTATCATATCCACCATCGTCCCATACCGCAAGATGCTCCCTTTTTCGTCCTCATTTACCCCAAAACTCAACCCCGCCCCAGCTGTTCCGGCCGGGGCGGGGCTTCGCGTTCACTGGTTCAAAAACTGGTCCGGGTCCATCGCCTCGCCGTCCTGGGTGACGGAGAAATGGAGATGGGGGCTCTGCGCGGACTCCGCCGCGGCGGTGACGCCCACCGCGCCGATGATCTGCCCGGCGGTGACCCAATCTCCCGGCTCCACCGTCGGCGTCGTCTGGAGGTTGGCGTAGGTGGTGGCGCAGCCTCCCTCGTGCTCAATGACCACCGTAGTGCCCATCAGCGGGTCGTCCTCCACGGCGGCGACGGTCCCGGCGGCAGCGGCCAGGACGGTGGTACCCGGCGTAGCCGAGATGTCTACGCCGTCATGGGTCCGCCAGTCGGCCATCGTGGGGCTGTACACCAGCTGGTCCATGGAGAAGGCCATGAGCACCTCCCCCTTCAGCGGCGAGACCACCAGCCGGGGCGCTTCGGCGATCACCGGCGTGTCGTCCACCGGGACCTCCGGCATCGGCGGCACGATCTCCACCTCCACCGGAGCGGGGGCGGCGGCCTCCACCGGCGGTTCCTCCTGGTCCTCGGGCTCCGGGGCCTCCGGGACGTACACATCCCGGACCGGGGCGCTGACGCTGGTCTGAGGCTGGACGGGCGCGTCCTCCGCCACGGCGGGCTTGTCCCCGCCGAAGAGCAGGAAGTAGCCGCTGACCGCCGCCACGGCCAAGCAGACCGCCAGCAGGACATAGAAGCCCGCGCCGCTGAGGACGGATTTCAATTTGTTTTCCATGCAAGAGTTCCTCCCTCATAATTGAAATAGTCTGAGGGAAGTATGGACCGGCGTCCGTCAAATTATACGATTGCATGGACCAAAAATGTCAGGAATTTCTTTCAATGCCGTCCAGGCTGAGGGAAAACTTGCCTCATCTCCCTTGAAAAGGGAGGTGGCTTTTGCGAAGCAAATGGCGAAAGTTTTCCCCTCAAAACGCTATACGCAATACCTGGCGGAGAAAACCCTCAGTCCGCTTCACGGACAGCTCCCTTTTCAAGGGAGCTAAGTTAATGCTTCCTTCTTCCGCAAAACAGAAGCCCTACCCCCTCAATTCCGGCGGACCCATTTGCCGAAGAGGGTCTTCTTATAATGCAGCAGCTCCTCCTTCGGCTCCGGATGGTTCCCCGCCTTCTGGAGCAGGGCCACAGCCTTGGGGATATCCACCGCCACGCCCAGACCGCGGCCGTACATCATGCCCCGCAGATAGTTCGCCTCCCAGTGGTCCCAATCCATCTCGTCCAGATACCGCAGGGCCTTGCCGTAGTCCTGGGGCGTGCCCAGGCCGTAGAAACAGCACTTCGCCAGGTAGAACACGCCCCATTTGCTGCCCCGCTTGTCGTGGGCGACGGAGAGGTACTGATACGCCTTGGCGTAATCCTGAGGCACGCCTTTGCCCTGGAAATAGGCCCGGCCCAGGTGATTGTTGCCTCCCATGTGGAGGGGATTCAGGGCAAGCGCCTTCTCATAGCAGGAGACAGCGTATGCATAGTCCTGTTCCACGCCCTTCCCGTCGAAGTAGAACCAGCCGATGGAGAACCAGCTGTCCGCGTCCCCCGTCTCGGCGGATTTCTCGTACCAGTGCAGGGCTTCCTGATAGCGCTCCTGGTTCCGCAGCTCCTCGGCGTAGGCAAACTGATGGGTGGGATAGCCCAGCTCCGCGCCGGTTTTCCAGAGGTCCTTCGCCTTCTCCGGCTGGGGGGCGATGATGTCCTCGTCACCCTGGGTGTAATACCGATTGAGGTTGTTGGCGGCAAAGTGGACTCCGCCCCGGAACGCCTTCCAGAACCAGTCCTCGCACTTGGAGATCTCCCCCTTCAAGTACGCCTTGAACGCCTCGTGGCTGGGGAAGGAGTCCCGGTCCTTGTTCTGGATGCGGAGGAAGTCCCACCAGAAATAGGTGTTGCCCACGACGTACTGGCAGAAGGCGTCGCCGTCCCTCGCCAGGGCCTCCACCTCGTCGAACGCCTCCTGCAAGCTCCCGAAGGGCATCTTCTGCTGGAGCGAGGGGGACAGCTCCCCGCTCCGCAGGGCCACCAGCACCCCCAGGGCGCTGCCCTGCTCCACGGACTTGTGAAGGAGCTTGGTCGCCCGGCGGTCGTCCTCCGGGAAGCCGTGGCCGCCCCAGACGTACTGGTAGCCGCAGTAGCACCGGGCCAGGATACAGCTGGCGTCCCCGTCCCCGGCGGCGGAGGCTTTCTCCAGAAGGGCGAGCGCCTCCTTCCCCCGGCCCGTGCGGACGTTGTAATAGATGTCCTCCAATGCCTGCTTTACTTCGCTGCTCAAAACCGCTGCCATAATGGAAACTCTCCTTTTTATTTATTTCATTCGGGTTTTTCCCGTTTTGATTCTCTCTCACAGGGGCGGGCCGTCAGCGCATCAGCCCCGCCAGCAGTCCGGCGGCGGCGGTAGACAGCACGGTGGTGCTCACCATGCCGCCGATCACCATCCGGGACCCGATCTGTCCCATAAGGGCCTCCCGCCGGGCGGGGTCCTCCGTCAGGGACCCGATGACCTCCTGGGAAATCAGCATGTTCATGGGGAAGCCGATCAGGGTGTTCATGGACAAGGCCCGGCTCATGGGCGGGGACAGCCCCAGCAGCCGCCCCGCCGCCGTGGACGCCAGCAGGACGCACACCGCCTCCGCCAGCAGCACCAGCAGCAGGGGCGGGAGCATCCGGGCGAACATCTCCGGCGTCGCCGCCGAGAAGCCGGAGATCACCGTACACATCATCAGAAAGAACAGGAACCCGCTGCTTTTGGACGCCTCCAGCTCGTTCTGGTCCAGAAGCCCAAGGCAGGACAGCGCCACCCCCAGCAGCAGACAGAGGATGTAACGGGACAGTCCCGTGAGCAGCTCCAGCCGGGAGGCCGCCCAGGCCACGGCGTACAGCCGGAGCAGGGAACCGTATTGCAGCCCCGCCCCCAGCGGGGAACGCCGCGCGCCTTTCTCTCCAGTCGTCCCGGCCTCCGGCTCCGCCGGGGGCTGATTTTGAAGCCGCCGGGCCTCCTGCCGGATGAACAGCGTCGCCAGGGGACAGCCCACCAGGGCGCGGGTGCTCAGCAGGAGCACAGAGAGGACGATAATCTGGTCATAACCCAGCTTCCGGGCCTGTTCCTGGACGATGAGGGCCGTGGCCATGCCGCCGGGGAGGCCCCCGATGGCCGTATTCAGGCCGTACACGCCGCCCACCACCAGAAACAGCCCCGCCAGCTGCCCCGCGAAGGTCGCCGCCGCCAGGGCGGCTACCCGCCAGTTGGACAGGAAGGCGGAGAGGTCCATGGAGGCCCCCATGTGGACCACCACCATCATCATGACGGCGGAGGTCAGGGCGGAGAAACCCGCCAGCTCCCCCAGCCCGGCGGGCAGGACGCCCGCCCAGCAGAGAAGGGCGTAGCCGATGCCCGAGAAGAGGACGGCGGGCGCGGCCCCTTTGGTAAACCGGGCCAAGACCTCCCCTGCCGCCAGGAGCAGCAGGAAGGTCAGCCCGCTTTGCAGCACGTCAAATTCCAGCATCACGGCGCTCCCCAAAAATTCCCGTCCTCCCTGGGGACGTAGGCCCGGCGCAGGTCCCAGCCGGACAGGTCCGGCGGCTCCCGGCGCAGCCAGGCCATCAGCACCGCCTCCGCGTCCAGCGCGCGTAGCTCCCGGACATAGGCCAGCGGCTCGGAGGAGGCGGCAAGGCGGGCGCTGAGACGGAAGGTCTCGTCTCCCAGCCCCTCCACCCGCAGGGCCGACAGGGCCTCATCTCCCGCCGGAATGGGGCGGGTGGGCGTCAGGGTGAACTCCCCCTCCTCCCCCTTGCGGCAGCGGCGGAAGTGTTCCTCCACCAGGGCCCCCGTCACCCGGGAGGTCCGGTCCTCCCCCGCCTGGAGGATCATGTCCTGGGAGGGCTCCGCCTCCCGCAGGACGGCTTCCGAGGCCCGGCGGGCCTGTTTTTGGCGGAAGGACCGCTCGAAGTCCTCCCGCTCGCTCTCGTCCAGGGTCCAGAAAGCGCTGCACTGGCTCCCGTTTCCCCGGCGGGCGTCCGGGACCCGGAGGGCCAGGCAGTCCGCCGCCGCCTGAAGCTCGTTCAGGTTCCGGAAGGTGGTGGACGCGCGCTGCCAGCGGTCGTCGATCAGCACCAGCTCCATGTTCCGGCTGGTGCGGACGCCGGTTTTCGTCTGGTGCTGGTGCAGCTCGTTGATGACGAAAATGCCCCGGATGCGGTCGATCTTATTTACGCTGTCCCCCAGGACCCACTCCCGGCCAATGCCCACGGGGCCGTACCATTGGCCGTTGGCTTCCAGGTCCCCGTCCACCATGGCGAACAGCTCCGCCGCCGGCGGGGCTTCCTCCGGATAGGGGAGCTGGCTGCGGATGGACTTGGCCAGGGCGCTCCGCTCCGGGAAAAACGCGTCCCGGATGGCGGCGCAGGCCAGATACAGCCCGCCCAGGACCAGCAGGGGCCCGCCGATGCCGCACACCCCCAGGGTCACATAGTCCGAGGTCTCCCAATAGGCCCGGTCCAGCTGCAAGCCCACCCGCAGCATCACCAGCAGCCCCGCCCCCACGATCAGGACCAGCAGCGCCCAGATCAGCCAGGTCAGGCGCTTCCGGGTGCGGCTGAGGCAATAGCCCTCCTGGACGCCGTGGGGGTTCTTCTGCCGCCGGATGCTCATCAGCAGCAAAATCACCGGAATGGCGAAGAGGCGCAGCGTCAGGGCCAGCAGGACGTAGACCACGGCGTTCCACGGCCAGGGGAGGAAGCCGCCTTTTTTCTCTTTCATCGTGTGTGCCTCCTGATATCTGTTTTCTGTGGTCAATTTTAGCAGTCTCCGGCGGCTTTGTCCAGACCCTGGGAGCGCCGGACGCATATTCATTGACAGCCTGAATATGGATTTGGTATAATCGACAAATCAGAGATATGGAGGCTTCCCGTATGAGTGTTTTCGAACTGTTTTTGATTGCCATCGGCCTGTCCATGGACGCGTTCGCCGTCTCCGTCTGCAAGGGCCTGTCCGTCCAGAGGCTCCAGAACCGGCACTACATAATCACCGGCGCGTGGTTCGGCGGCTTTCAGGCCCTGATGCCCGCCATCGGCTACCTGCTGGGGTCGGCCTTCGAGCGCTACATCGTCTCCTTCGACCACTGGATCGCCTTCATCCTGCTGGGCTTCATCGGCGGGAACATGGTCAAGGAGAGCCTCTCCGGGGAGGAGGAGTGCCACGACGCGTCCTTTTCCATGCGCGACATGTTCCCCCTGGCCGTGGCCACCAGCATCGACGCCCTGGCGGTGGGCGTCACCTTTGCCCTGCTGCCGGAGGTGCAGATCGGCCCCGCCGTGCTGCTGATCGGCGGGACCACGTTCTTCCTCTCCGCCTTCGGCCTGCGGGTGGGGAACGTCTTTGGTTTGAAGTACAAGGCCCGCGCCGAGCTGGCCGGGGGCGTGATCTTGATTCTGATGGGGGTCAAGATTCTGCTGGAGCACCTGGGAGTGCTGGCGTTTTGAGTGCGGTCCAGTCTGCTATAAACCGTTGAATCCCAATTTGACGGGAAGGAAGGGTGTGCGCGGGAAACCCAGGAGGGGTTTCCTGCGCCATTTGAATCATAAGCAGCTTGCCGAAAACTTGTTTTCGACAAGCTAAGCCCGCGCCGTTTCCGGCGCGGGCCTGGTTTGGACTCAGCGGTCCATCAAAATCAGATTCTGGATGTTGTTCCGGTTCGTGCCGCTCTGGAGGACGTACACGGTGTAAATCGCGTTGCTGGCGAAGTCCAGATACAGCGAGCCGAAGGTCTCGTGAGGCGGATAGACCCCGAGCCACGCGGAGTCCAGGGTCTCGATGTCCAGCCAGGAAGGCATGGGCGTCAGGTTCGTGTCGGCATAGAAGAACTGGTACACGCCGGGCATGATGCGCTTGAAGGACTCCACTTCCTTGAAGCGCATATCCGCCCAGACCACCCGGCCGTCGCTCATGATGACGTCCAGAGGACCGCTGTTGTAGGCCAGATTCCCCATCCGGAAGCTGGCGTACCCGTTGGTGGGCGGGCAGCAGCTGTCGGTGATCTGCATCAGGTCCAGGCCGCCGGCGGTGTTGATGATGGCGATGGTGGTGACGGTGTTGGCCTGGAAGGGCATGGTTTTTTGAATGTAGATATAGCCGTCCGTACCCGTCACCGTCACCGTCTGGTAGCCTGTGGCGACCTGGCCGTAGTTGGTGGCGGAGGCGTAGTTCAGCAGGTTCACAAACCGGCGGTTGCCCACGAAAATCCGGAAGGCCGGATAGCCGTAGCCCGCGTTCAGGAACCGCACCTTGGCGGCGTTGGACCACATTCCGCCGATGACGCCGGGCAGGACCACGACGCCGCAGCTTCCGCTGGGGCAGTTCCATCCACCGCCCACTATCGGCGTGGTGACGCTGCCGCCGGTGCCGGGGATGATGGTGTTGCCGGGATAGACCGGACCTCCCTCGCCGGGATTGGGCAGGGGAATCACAGGCTCCACCACAGCGCCGCTGTCCATATCGCCGGGATAGACGGGACCGCCCTCACCGGGGTTCGGCAGGGGAATCACGGGAATCTGACCGGGGTCGGTCACGCCGCCGTTCATGTTGCCGGGATAGGCGGGCTCGCCCTCGCCCACATTGGGCAGGGGAATCATGGGCTCGTCTGCGTTGACCATCCTTCCCACGGGGGAGGTCATTTGCCGAATCGCTTTTTGTTCCATATTAGCAGCCGGAATGGAAATTCCGGCATCCTCCTTTCAATCAGGACTATGCCAGCTTATGCGCCGCCCCCCGGAGTGGTTCATGATGCAAGTTTGATGGGACTCGGATACACACTAAGAATAAGGAGGGGATAGCCGTGAATAAAATCCTGATCGCCGAGGACGAGGCCCCCATCGCCAACCTCATCAAGACCGCCCTGGACGGCGCGGGCTACCGCTGCACCTGGGCTCCCGACGGCAGCGCCGCCGCCGACCTGCTGGAGTCCCAGCCCTTCGACCTGGCGCTGCTGGACATCATGCTCCCCAAGGCCGACGGCTACGAGGTCCTGGAATACTGCAAGAGCCTGGAGGTGCCCGTCATCTTCCTCACGGCCAAGGGCCGGGTGGAGGACCGGGTGAAGGGCCTCCGCCTGGGGGCCGAGGACTATCTGGTGAAGCCCTTCGACCTCATGGAGCTGCTGGCCCGGGTGGAAACCGTCCTCCGCCGCTGCGGCAAGACCGGCCGGGTCCTCTCCCTGCCGCCGGACATCGAGATCGACACGGCCAGCCGGGTCGTCCGCCGGGACGGCGCGCCCGTAGCCCTGACGGCCAAGGAATACGATTTGCTTCTGCTCTTCATGCAGAACAAAAACATCGCCCTCTACCGGGACCGAATCTACGAAAAGGTCTGGGGCGAGGAATTTCTGGGCGACAGCCGCACGGTAGACCTCCACATCCAGCGTATGCGCAAAAAGCTGGGACTGGAAAACCGGCTGGTAGCGGTGTATAAGGTAGGCTACCGGCTTGAAATCTGAGATCGGAATGAGAAGATAGAGAGAATTCCCCCTTGTCAAAACCTTATCTTCTATCTGCGTCTGGGGGTGTGCGTTTGCGTCTTTTCTGGAAGCTTTTTTGCAGTATGGTCCTCATCACCGCCCTGGCCTGCTCCGCCGGGGGGTACGCGCTGATCGACGCCCAGTTCCGCTCCTCCCTGGACCGGGAGGTGTCGTCGCTGTATGAGGAAAACGACCTGCTCCGGTTTGCCCTGGCCCAGGAGCTGGCCTTCAACCCCCTATACACCCGCCGGGAGCTGGCCGAAGCCGCCGGGGGCATCAGCATCACCACCGGCCAGGGCCGGACCGTCTCCTTCCGCCTCAGTGACGAGAACGGCACGGCCCTGGGCGGCAGCGGCACGCTTCCCGTGGAGGCTGTGGCTCTCACCGCCCACCTGGCCCAGGGACAGCGGGGCTGGATGATGAACGCCCTGGGGGACGGGCGAATCTATCTCCACGCCGCCAGCCCCCTGGCCCTGGAGGACGGCATTCTCTACCTGGAAAACTGCCGGGAGGTGGGGGAGCTGTTCCGGACCCGGTCGGAGCAGTACCAGAGCTTTTTCTCCCTCCTGCTGGCCCTTACCGGGGCCGTGGGCGTGCTGTCCCTGGCGACCGCCGCCATGCTCCTCCGGCCCCTCGGCCGCCTCTCCGCCGCCACCCGGCGCATGGCCGAGGGGGACCTGGACCAGCGGGTCCAGGTCGACGGCGACGACGAGATCGCCCAGCTCTCCGCCGACTTCAACGTCATGGCCCACCGCATCCAGCGCCAGGTCCGGGAGCTGAAAGCCGCCGCCCGGCGGCAGGAGGACTTCATCGGCAGCTTCGCCCACGAGATCAAAACGCCCCTGACCTCCATCATCGGCTACGCCGACCTGCTCCAGTCCCGCCCCGCCACCCCAGAGCAGGTCCGGGACAGCGCCGGGTACATCTTCGCCGAGGGGCGGCGGCTGGAATCCCTCAGCCGGAAGCTGCTGGACCTCATCGTCCTGGAGCGGCAGGACTTCCCCCTGCGGCCCTTGCCGCTGGAGGGCTTCCTGCGGCGGGTAGCCGGGTCCATGGAGCCCGCCTTGGCCCAGGCCGGTATCCGGCTCACGGTGCGGGTCCAGCCTGTCGCCGCCCTGCTGGACCCGGATTTGATGGAGACCGTCTGCGTCAACTTGCTGGACAATGCCCGAAAGGCCATGGAACACGGCGGGGAAATTCTCCTGGAGGGCTTCCCCCTGGAGGACGGCTGTGTCATCCAGGTGACGGACCAGGGCAAGGGCATCCCGCCGGAGGAGCTGGAACGGGTCACCGAGGCGTTTTACATGGTGGACAAGTCCCGGGCCAGGGCCCAGGGCGGCGCGGGGCTGGGCCTGGCCCTGTGCCGGAAAATTGTCGAGCTCCACGGCGGGACGCTGAAAATCGAGAGTGAGCCGGGCCGTGGGACCGTGGTCCGGGTGACGCTGAAGGGAGGGGACGCAGCTTGCGAAACTGGAAAAACTGGCTCTTCCCCATCCTGACGGCCCTGACCGTGGCGGC
>CAQVQZ010000080.1 GCA_948902155.1 uncultured Oscillibacter sp. | reverse complement strand
AGCGGTTTAATTCCCTCATGCAGCTGCCCATCATCATCCCCTGGCTGGTGACCAGCGTGTCCATTCTGCTGCTGGCCACCTTTGTGGGATACGGCCGCTCCTACCTCACTATGTTCCTGGGGAACCTGATGGTGGTGCTCCCGTATGTGGTGCTGCTGGTGAACGGGCGGTTCCTGGAGATGGACCGGACGCCGGAAGCCGCCGCCCGTCTGCTGGGGGCGGGACCCGCCCGGGTCTTCTGGGACGTGACTTTGCCGGCGATTCTGCCGGGCGTTATGGCCGGCGGCATCATGGCGCTGATCGTCTGCTTCAACAACTTCGTGCTGCAATACTACCTATCCCCGGTGGAGATCAGCACGCTGCCCATGACGGTGTTCACCCGCATCAAGAGCGGCTATCAGGCGGACCTGAACGCCTTGAGCGCGATCATCGTGCTGGTGGCCATCCTGCTGGTGGTGGTGCTGAGCCGCATGGGCTATTCCGCCGGGAACCTCTTTGGCGGTGCCTCCGGCGGCAAAGGCAAGAAAGGAGAATAAACTGTGTCTGGACTTACGATCAAGGAGCTCCGCAAGAGCTTTGGACAGCACGAGGTGCTCAAGGGCATCAACTTTTCCGTGGAGAGCGGAAAATTCCTCTCCCTGCTGGGCCCCTCCGGCTGCGGCAAGACGACGATCCTGCGGATCATCTGCGGCCTGGAGACCGCCGACTCCGGCGAGGTGCTGGTGGACGGCAAGGACGTGAGCAAGATCAAGCCCGAGAAGCGGAACATCGGCCTGGTCTTTCAGAATTACGCCCTGTTCCCCTCCATGAACGTGGCGAAAAACGTGGGCTATGGCCTGAAGATGCACAAGGTCCCCCAGGCGGAGATCGACCAGCGGGTGGAGGAGGCGCTGGAGCTGGTGAAGCTGGGCGGCTACGGCCCCCGCAAGGTGACCCAGCTCTCCGGCGGCGAGCAGCAGCGGGTGGCCCTGGCCCGCTCCCTGGTGACGCGGCCCGAGATATTGCTGCTGGACGAGCCCCTCTCCGCCCTGGACCGGAAGGTCCGGGCCGAGATGCAGTATGAGATTCGCAACATCCAGCGGAAGATCGGCATCACCACCGTGTTCGTCACCCACGACCAGGAAGAGGCCCTCACCATGTCCGACCAGATCATCCTGCTGAACAAGGGCGCCATCGAGCAGCAGGGGGACCCGTGGCAGATCTACAGCCGTCCGGCCTCGGTATTCGCCTCCGACTTTCTCGGGAAGGCGAACCTGATTTCCGGAAAGCTGGAGCGCTCCGGCGACCGCTGGTACATCTGCGACGGCCAGGTCCGCCTGCCGGTGAACCATGTAGGCGGCAAGGAGGGCGACGCGGTCCGGGCCGCGGTCCGCGGCGAGTATTTTGAGTTCTGCGAGCCGGAGACGGAGGGCGCGAACCCCTTCTTCCTGGAGAAGAAGGTCTTCACGGGCCTCAGCTGGAAGCTCATCGGCACGCTGGGCGGCCAGCCCCTGGACATTTCCGCCCTGGGCATCAGCGCCGACCGGCTCCAGGAGGGCGCGTCCTTCAGCGTGCGGATACAGCCCGAGAACATCGTGTATTACAACGAATAAGGAGGGACCGCAATGAGCAAGCATTACGAGACCGCACGGGAGATTTACGCGGACTGGGGCGTGGACACGGAAACCGCCTTGCGGCGGATGGACGAGATTCCCGTCTCCATCAACTGCTGGCAGCTGGACGACCTGACGGGCCTGGAGGATTTCGATGCCAAGCTCACCGGCGGCATCGCCGCCACCGGAAACGCCCCCGGCAAGCCCCGGAGCGTGGAGGAGTATTTTCAAAATCTGGACCGGATGCTCTCGCTGGTGCCGGGAGCGAAGCACCTGGCCCTGCACAGCATTTACCCCCTGACCGGCGGCGTGAAGGTTCCGCGGAACGAACTGCGCCCGGAGCACTTCGCCCCCTGGGTGAGCTACGCGAAGGAGAAAGGCATCGGCCTGGATTTCAACCCCACCTACTTCTCCCATCCCATGTCCGACAGCGGCTGGACCCTTTCCAGTGCGGACAAGAGCGTGCGGGACTTCTGGGTGGAGCACGGCATCGCCTGCCGCAAAATCGGCGCGTACTTCGGCAAGGAGCTGGGGGAGGCCTGCGTGACCAATCACTGGATCCCGGACGGCTCCAAGGACATCCGGGTGGACACCCTGGGCCCCCGGGAGAGGCTGGTGGAGTCCCTGGACCGGATATTCGAGGAGCCCATCGACCGCCGGTACAACATCGACTCCGTGGAGGGCAAGGTTTTCGGCCTGGGGGTGGAGAGCTACACCACCGGCTCCCATGAGTTCTACACAAACTACGCCCTCACCACCGGAAAGGCCATCGTGTGCATGGACACCGGGCACTATCATCCCACGGAGAGCGTGGCGGACAAGCTGTCGTCCTATCTGGTGTTCGGCCAGGAGATCATGATGCACCTGTCCCGGTGCGTCCGATGGGACAGCGACCATGTGGCCATCGCCAGCGAGGATACCGTCTCCATCATGCAGGCCCTCAAGCGCTGCGGCGGGTTTGACAAGGTGCATCTGGGACTGGACTTCTTCGACGCCAGCATCAACCGCATCGCGGCCTCCGTCATCGGCGCCCGCAGCGTGAAAAAGGCGCTGCTCACCGCCCTGCTGGAGCCCACGGAGCACCTGATGAAAGCGGAGGCGGAGGAGGACCTCACCCGCCGCCTGGCGCTGCTGGAGGAATTCCGCCTCCTGCCTGCGGGCATCGTCTTTGAGGAGTATTGCGAGCGCCACGGGATGCCGGGGGCCAACTGGCTGGAGAGCCTGCGATGAAGGGCCTCCGCCGCCTGATCGTGGACACGGACACCGGCGCGGACGACGTATGGGCCATCGTGGAGGCCCTCCGGGCGGAAGAGGTTGCCAGGGTGGAGGCCATTACCGTGGTCTGCGGGAACCTGCCGCTGGACCTGTGCGTGAAGAACGCCATGCTGGCGGAGGACGCGGCGGGGACGTACTTCCCCCCGGTGTACCGGGGGATGGAGAGGCCCATACTCCATAAGACCGCCTTTTACGCCAAGCATGTCCACGGGGAGGACGGCCTGGGCGGCATGAATCTGCCCTGGCCGGACCGCCCGGTGGAGACCAAGCACGCCGTCCAGGCCATCATCGACCTGGTGATGGGCGCGCCTGGGGAGATCGAGATCGTCACCTGCGGCCCCCTGACGAACCTGGCCATGGCGCTGCTCCTGGAGCCCCGTCTGGCGGAGAACGTCAAAAAGGTCTGGATTCTCGGCGGCACGGCGGGAAACCTCGGCAACATGACGCTGATGGCGGAGTTCAACGTCTACGCGGACCCGGAGGCGGCCTCCGTGGTGCTGAACGCCGGGATGGACACGGTCTGGGTCACCTGGGACACCTCCAGGGGGGAGACGGAGATCACCCCGGAGGAGCTGCGGCGGATGCGGGACTGCGGCGACCAGGCTGCGGCCTTCTGCGCCCGGTGCGTCCGCGCCATGCGGGCCTATCAGAAGGACCTCTATGGCCGGGATACGCTGGGGGTCATCGACAGCATGCTGATGACCGCCGCGCTGTACCCCGAGATTCTAGAGGACGTGTTCCCCGCCGCCTGCGCCATCGAGACCTCGCCGGGGCCCTACCGCGGGCATTTCCGCATCGACCGCCGGGGAGACGCCCCCAACTGCGCCGTGTGCCCCCGCATCCACGCGGAACACTACAAAAAACACCTGTTTGCCCTGCTCGGCGCGGGCTGAGCAGGCCCGGCCCCGCCCCGGGGCCGCTTTTAGGAGACGCTTATGAAGGATTTTACGTATTTTAACCCCGTCCGGGTGCATTTCGGCAAGACCGCTCTGGAGAAGCTACCGGAGGAGCTGCGGAAGTTCGGCAAAAACGTGCTGCTGGTCTACGGCGGCGGAAGCATCCGGCGCACCGGCCTCTACGACCGGGTCCGGACGGCTCTGGAGGAGACGGACAAGCGGGTGTTCGAGCTTCCCGGCGTCATGCCGAATCCCCGCACCGAAAAGGTCTATGAGGGAATCGAGCTCTGCAAGCGGGAGAACATCGACCTGCTGCTGGCGGTGGGCGGAGGCAGCACCATCGACTGCGCCAAGGCCATCGCGGTGGGAGCCCGGACGGACCGGGATTTCTGGCAGGCGTTTTTCAAGGACTGGGAGGAGGCGGAGGACGCCGTTCCCCTGGGCGTGGTGCTGACTCTCCCCGCCACCGGCAGCGAGCTGGACAAGTCCTCGGTCATCACCAACATGGCCACCCACGAGAAGAACAGCTACGACAGCGAGCGGACCTTCCCCCGCTTCACCATTCTGGACCCCGAGCTGACCTACACGCTGCCCCGGAACCAGATGGCCAACGGCGTCGTGGACACCATCTCCCATCTCTATGAGCTCTACATCTCCCCGCCGGACGACGACTGCCTCACCGACGAGCTGGCGGAGGCCGCCCTGCGGACGGAGATTCGCGCGGCCCGTGCGGCGGCCGCCAATCCGGAGGACTACACAGCCCGCTCCAACCTGATGTGGACCAGCAGCTTTGCCCTGTGCGGCATGCTGAACAACGGAAAAGAGACGGATTGGGCCAGCCACTGCATCGAGCACCCCATCTCGGCCCTCTTCGACGTGGCCCACGGGGCGGGGCTGGCGGTGGTCCACCCGGCCTATCTGGACTATATCTGCCTGGACGCCCTGCCCCGGCTCCGCCGCCTGGCGGTGCGGGTGTGGGAGGTGGACCCCTCCGGCAAGACCGACGAGGAGATCGCAAGGGAGGGCATCCGGCGGACCAGGGAGTTTTTCCGGGAGCTGGGCGCGCCGTCCACGCTGTCGGAGCTGGGCGTGCCGGAGGAGGCCGTGGGCGAGATCGCGGACCTGACGGACCTCGGGTGCTTCAGCTACCGGAAGCTTACCCGGGACGACGTCGCTGCCATTCTGCGGACCGTGCTGTAAGGAGAGAACGATGGAAATACTTTCTGTGCTGGACCGGCGCTTTTCCGCCTACGGCCAGGTGCTGGAAAACTACGACCTGGAGGAGATGCTCCGCTGCCTGGAGGAGAAGACGCCCATGCCGGAGGAGGGGACCGTCTACCTGCCGTCCCTGCCGGAGCTGGAGTCCCTGCCCGCCGCCCAGGCCCTGCGGGACCGGGGCTTCGGCGGGCTGGATGTCCAGATCGGCTGCTGCAACGGGAAAAACGACCGTCTCACCTGCCTGGAATACCACCGCACCAGCGAGATCGACATCGCGGCCACCGACATGATCCTGCTCCTGGCCAGACAGCCGGAGCTGGCGGCGTACCGCCTGGACGCCCGGCAGGTACGGGCCTTCTTCGTCCCCCGCGGGACGGCAGTGGAGCTCTACGCCACCACGCTGCACTACGCGCCCTGCGGCGCGGCCCCTGGGGCGGCGTTCCGCATGGGCTGCGTGCTTCCCCGCCGGACCAACGGGAAAAAGCCCCCGGCGGAAGTCCGCTCGGCGGAGGACCGCCTGCTCTGGGGATGCAACAAGTGGGTCATCGCCGGAGAGGGTACCCAGGAGGCGGCGGAAGGCGCGTTCGTGGGCATCACCGGCGGCCCCGTGGTCCTGAAATACGATTGAGGCGGGAGGCGGCGCTATGAACGATCGCTGGATTGAAAAAATCTACGCCGGTTTTCTGGGGATGGACGCCGGCATGCGCCTGGGCGCTCCGGTGGAAAACCCCTGGTGGACCTATGAGCGCCTGCGGAGCTACTTCGGGGATATCCGGGGCTATCTGCGGGAGTACAAGACCCACCCGGCGGACGACGACGTCAACGGCCCCGTCATCTTTTTCCGGGCGCTGCTGGACAGCGGCGGCCTGGACTTTACGGAACAGATGGCGGGAGAGACCTGGCTGAACTACGCCCGCTGCGGCCGGGGGATGTTCTGGTGGGGCGGCGAGGACGTCTCCACGGAACACAGGGCCTATATGAACCTGAAGCGGGGGCTGTCCGCTCCGGCGTCCGGCAGCATCGCCCAAAACGGCGCGGTGGCAGCGGAGCAGATCGGCGGGCAGATCTTTGTGGACACCTGGGGCCTGGTCTGTCCGGGGGACCCGGCCCGGGCGGCGGGATTTGCCCGGCGCATGGCCTCCGTCTCCCACGACGGGGAGGGCCTCCACGGCGCGGCCTTCATGGCCGCCTGCGTCGCGGCGGCGTTTACCTGCGGCTCGGTGGAAGAGGTGATCGACGCCGGGCTTCGGGAGATTCCGGAGGACTGCATGTACCGCCGGGTGGTGGACGCGGTGCGGGCCTTCCACGCCGCCCATCCGGAGGATTTCCGCGCCTGCCGGGACTACGTGGACGCCGAATGGGGCAACGACCGCTTCCCCGGAGGTTATCACATCATCCCCAACGCGGGCATCTGCATCCTGGCGCTGCTCTACGGGAAGAACGACCTGGGCCGCACCATCGAGGTCTCCTGCATGTGCGGCTTCGACACGGACTGCAACGCCAGCAACGTGGGCACGATCATGGGCGTCCTCCACGGCCTGGAGGGCGTGCCGGACCGCTACCGCCGCCCCATCAACGACAGCGCGGTGCTCTCCTGCGTGTCCGGCTATCTGAATATGCTGGACATCCCGACCTTTGTCAAGGAGCTGGCGGAGACCGCCGCCCGCCTGCGGGGAGAGACGGTTCCGGACTGGGCCGCTCCGGCGAGGCGGGGAGAGCTGGACTTCAACTTCGCCCTCCCCGGCTCCACCCACGGCCTGGAGCTCTCGGACCGGGCCAGCCATGAGCTGCGCTGGGTGGAGGGTCCGGCCCATTCGGGCCGGGGCTGTCTGGAGATGGAGATCGACGGGAAAAATCCCTCTCCCGCAGACCTGTCCTTCAAGGCGTGCTGCATCCGCGCGGATTTCAACGATGAGCGGTACGAGCCGGTGTTCTCGCCCCGGGTGTACCCGGGCCAGACGGTGGGCTGCTGGATGAAAAGCTGCCAGACGGCTCCCGCCGCGATCACCGTCACGCCCTACGTCACGCGGGCCATGAGCGGCGAGCGAATCGACCTATCTCCCGTTTGCGTTCCCGAAGGGGAGTGGGGCCGGATCGCCTTCACCGTGCCGGACCTGGGCGGCGACCAGGCTCATGACGTCGGCTGGCGGATTGTGATCGCTCCGGACGACCCGCCCTGGGCTTACGGGAAGCTGTACATCGACGGCATCACGGTTTCCGGCCCCATGGAGTACGGCATCGACATGGCCATCCAGCGGATGGAATTCGGCCAGCCCACGCCCTTCTCCGTCAATGACGGCGAGGCGGAGCTTGTGAATGGGGCTCTGCGCTTCTCCACCGCCGCGGAAGGCCAGGCGTTCACCGGGAATTATTACGCAGGCAGCACCGCCATGGAAGCCGATGTGACGGTGACGGCGGGAACGTCTGCCGGGCTCCTCCTGCGGGGGCAGGGCTGCCGCCGATACTACGAGCTGGGCTTCTCCGGCGCGGACCGGGTGAGCATCGCCCGGTGGGACGGCGGACAGCGGACGGAGCTGGCCGCCGGGGCGTTCCCCTGGGAGACGGGACGGACCTACCGCTTGGCGGCGGAAGCAGAAGGGGACACGCTCACGCTGCGCGTCGGCGGCGTGGCCGTGCTCACCGCCAGGGACGGCCGGTTTTCCTATGGCATGGCGGGCGTGTGCCACGCCGCGGGCGGCGAGAGCGTATGGAAGAATTTCCGCGTCCGGGCGCTGGCAGACGGCGCGGAATAGATGAAACGACGGCCGGTGCTCGGAACATCCTTCTTGGGATGTCCGGCGCCGGCCGCCGTTTAACTGCAGCCATATTCAGCGGCCGCGCCGCTTACACCCCCGGCGCGTCCAGCCAATAATCGCTCCACCGCTGCTTGGCCAGGGAGGTCAGGCCCCGGGCCAGGGGGACGCGTATGCCGCCGTCCATGTGGAGGAACCTCCGCTCTACGGCGGTGACGTAAAAGAGGTTCACCGTGAAGCTGGCCCCGCAGAGGAAAAAACGGCCGTCCGCCAGCAGCGGCGCGGCCTCCTCCTGGAAGGGGCCCCGCACCGTCACGCTGTCCAGGCTGGTTCCGTCCGACAGATGGTAACGCACCGTCCGGCCCGCCAGCTCGGCGTAGACGATTTCATCCAGCCGCACCCGCTCCAAGCCGTCCTTTGTGCGGACGGCGATGCAGGCGGCTTTTTTCTTTTCCAGCGCCTCCACGGCCTGGTCCAGGATTGGAAAGAGCCTCTCCGGCCCCACCGGCTTCATGAGGTAGTGAAAGGCCCGGACAGCGTAGGAGTCTACGGCGTACTCCGGGGAGACGGTCAGGTAAATGATGGTCCCGCCGTCATGCAGCTCACGGAGGCGCGCCCCCAGCTCGATGCCGCCGAGGCCCGGCATCACGATATCCAGCACGTAGAGATCGAAGCCTCCGCACTCCGCCGCCGCGTTTAGCAGGTCTTGGCCGCTGGAAAAACAGACAGTTTTACCGCCGGGGAGGGCCTGGCGGCAGCATATTCCAGGAGCAGATTACCAACGCTCTCCCTCTGCTCCGCTTCGTCGTCGCAAAGCGCCAGCCTGATCATAAAGCGCCCGCCTCCTTCGGTGCAAATTCCGCGCAAATCAGACCAAATTTACGCAAATCAGACCAAATTTACGCAAATCATCAAATCAGGATATTTTCCTGCCATAATGTATTACAATAAATGTAAGTATGCCCTTCCGGAATTTGTAAAATACTATAAAGACAGGACCTGCGTTTTTACTTTGCGGATGACCCCTTCCCGCGCAACGGCTCCATGGTTTTGGGACCTTCTTCCATTTCTCGTTTCTGGAAAATGGCGGGCTGCGGGCGGGTACAAAACGAACCCTTTGAAAAACCAGGAGGCCCCGTCCGCTTCGTTATTCGCTGAGCTTCACTTTCCGCAGGTTCTCTTTCAGCGTCCGGATGGTCTCCGTGATGATCTTCAGCTCCAGGTGGGAGCAGTCCGACAGGATATGGGCCGCCTCCGTCTCAAAGACGGAGCGGGAGGCGGGCAGGCTGTCGCAGAGGAGCTGGTCCACCGTCACCTCCAGGGCGTTGGCCACGCTGACCAGCGTGGGAAGGCTGAGCTTGGTGGTGCCCCGCTCAATGTGGGAGATGTTGGACGGCTCCTGGCCGGACATCTCTGCCAGCGTCTGCTGAGTCAGTCCCTGCATCTTACGCAGACGGCGGATGCGCACGCCGATGGCTTGATAATCCAGCTCCATGGTCTCCCTCCTGTCAAAACCGTTTCCAGAAAATATTTTTACTATTTCTCCCTAGAGGGTGTCTTCAAACTAAAGATAGACAAAGGGAGAATAAAGCAGTAAAATAGGAGCAT
>CAQVQZ010000079.1 GCA_948902155.1 uncultured Oscillibacter sp. | reverse complement strand
TATCACCCCACAACATTTTACCACATATGCTTTTATTTTGGGATAGGCTCTAAGTGTAAAATGAAAAAGCCTCCTTTTTGAAAGGAGGTGGCACGGCGAAGCCGTGACGGAGAATTGCCCGCAGGGGGTTCCTTCTATCGCCGGTTTGCGATGGGAGGGAGGTCCCTGCGGGCAATCCCCACCCGGCTCCGCCGGGAGCCCCTTTCAAAAGGGGCCTTTTTGGGCTGCGGTTTGCGGAAGGTCATCCCTAAGCGGGAGGGCCTTTTGTTGTGTTTAATGGGAGGCCATTTGCTAAGCGGAGGGCCTCCTTGTTCTCGTTTAGTGGAAGGTCACTCCCAAAATGGGAGGACTTTTTTAGTTTGCGGGTAACGGAAGGTCATTCCTTAAATGGGACAGTCCTTCCTGTATCGTTTTGTATCGTAAAGATTGGAACTGCGTTGCCGTCGCTTCGGCTAGGTTTACCACCAGGCTATCAGAGCGCGCTAAAGTTCTTTTTGCCTACTTTTTCTTTCAAGAAAAAGTACGGCAGTCTTCGTAGTTTTCGGGGAGGCGGACGGTGTTGGGGGGGAAGAATTCGCCGACGGGGAAGGCAATGTTCCGGAAGATGCCGCAGGGGTCTTCCGTGCCGCTGCCGCAGGCACATTCCTTGTCGGGCATGCAGTAGTCGTAGACGGGGATCAGGAGCTGGGAATCCCGCTCCAGACGGACGATGGAGAACTGGCCCAGGGTGACGTAGATGCGGCGGCTGTCGTCGCCGCTGGAGAGCTCGCCGTCAAAGCAGCTGTTGACGAAAGAGGGGACTTCGCAGAGCTCACAGTCGCAGTCCCGCTTGCCGCAGCAGTCCATGATGCGGGCGTCCAGGACGATGGGGTCGACGGCCTCCACCACAGCCACGGGGAGATTGGAACGGCTCATGAGCTGGAGATCCGGCTCGCCGGTGCGGAGTTCGGAGGAGAAAATCTTGGCGTTCCCCTCGCTGCCGAAGAGGATGGCCCGCTTGTCAAAGACGCACAGGCCCTCCACCGTCACCGGGGCGGGACAGCTCAGATACGCCTGAAGGGTGACGGAGTAGAAGAAGCGCATGTCGACGGTGTAAAAGCCCCGGTTGAAGCTGACGGGCTCCACGTCCACGTAGACGTAGAGCAGCCTGGCGCTGCCGCCTTTCACGGAGAGGGCGCGGTTGATGACGTCCACATACTGGAGCTTGGGATAAAAACGGAGATCCTCGATGCAATCTTTATCACGGCATGAATCATACACCTTCCGTGTATGGATGCAAACTGCCTCGCGGATGCCGCTGAGGTCCTGCACGGGACCGGGCATGACTTTCTCAGGCATTGCAATACCTCCTAATAAGTAGCTGGCGAAAGAACAATGTCCTTTCAATCCAGTGTATGCGCCGCCGTCCAGGAGGTGAAACGGCGGGTCAGGACAGCTCTTCCCGGAGAAGGGCGTACATGCAGTAGGAGTGTACCCGGCCGTTTTTATAGACGCCGTTCCGCATGGTCCCCTCGCAGGTGAAGCCCGCCTTCTCCAGAACACGGCGGGAGCCCTGGTTGTCCGCGAAGGGCTCGGCATAGATGCGGAGGACGTCGAAGCGGCGGAACGCCTCCCGGCAGAGCTGCCGGACCGCTTCCGTCATCACGCCCCGGCCCCAGTGGTCCCGAGCCAGCCAATAGCCCAGCTCGGCGGATTTTTCATAGACGTCGTCCTTGACGAAAACGCCGATGCTGCCCGCGGCTTTTCCGTCTATGACGATGGCCCGGGTGAGCTGGCGGGCCTCGCCCTGGGCGATGCAGTCGTTGACGTACCACTGGGCGTCCGCCAGGGTGTAGGGGTGGGGGAAGACGTTGCGCAGGTTTGCGGCGATCTGGGGGTCGTTGGCTGCGGCGGCGACGGCTTCCGCGTCGCCGGGCTGCCAGGGGCGGAGCGTGAATGAGAGCATGGTGGGGACCTCCTTTTGTAAAATTAAAGCTTATTATATGGCGGTTTGTGGGAATTGTCCAGGAAAAGTTGGGGTGGAGTTTTCGTGGAGTTTTCGTCGGAGATTTCTTCCGTGAAAGAAAAGGCTTGCAAAAATTTGGCTATCTGGTATAATGGTACCATTCTGATCACACGAAAGAAAGGAAGCTATCAATGGATTATACGATTATCATGCTGATCGTCATGATCGCGGTCATGTATTTCCTGATGATCCGCCCGGAGAACAAGCGGAAGAAAAAGGCTCAGGAAATGCGGGACAGCCTGAAGAAGGGAGATGTCATCACCTCCATCGGCGGCATCGTCGGCCGGATCGTCTCCGTCAGCAAGGATACCATCGTCATCGAGACCAGCGACGACCGGGTCCGGGTGGAACTGACCAAGTGGGCCGTCAGCTCCGTGGGCGTGCAGAACTCCGAGCAGCCTGAGGAGAAGAAAGAAAAGAACGAGAAAAAGGAGATCGGCGACGGCGAGGAGAAATAAGCTCCCGCCCGAAGCGGATTTTGTCCCGGACAATTGGCATAAAAACCCCCTCCCGCGGAATATGCTCCTCTCAAGAGCATGTTGCGAGGGAGGATTTTTATGGCTAAGGCAAAAAAACCACCGGCGCCATGGCGGGGCCTCTTGGCCGGGGGGCTGCTGGCCTTGGGCGTCTATCTGCTGGGCCTGCTGCTGCTGACGCTGCTGCTGGTGAAGGGCGTTTTGTCGGAAGGGGGGAGCTTCCCGGCGGTGGCGGCGCTGTGCGTGCTGTCCACCCTGGGGGGCGGGCTGCTGGCGGTGCGCCTGACCGGCTGGCGGGCCGGAGGCGTGGTGACGGCGGCCATGCTCCTGACCGTGCTGGTCCTGACGGGGCTGGGGGTCTGGGCGCAGATCGCCTGGCTGGGCCACGGGGGCATCCTGCTGCTGTGCGGACTGGCCGGGGGCGTCCTGGCCGGGGCGGCGGGCCCCCGGAAGCGGCGCAGGAGGCGGTGATATGCGCTTTTGTTAGATTGCACAAATTTCCATATTTTTTCAAATCTCCCGCTCCGGCGGCGGACGCCGCCGCCGGATGAGCGGGGGAGGAGGGGGCGGAAGATATGGGACGCGGAGGCGGCGGCGTCCCCCACATGTGGAAGGCGGGGGCGGAGACTCGAAGCTCTGTTCCAGGCCGGTTGGGGGCGATTTCGGTGGTTTACATAACGCAGTTTACATAATATTTTGTCATAAATCCCAAAAAAGTTCTTTTTTCCGGAAACATCTTGCGAAAAAGGGAAAGATGCGCTATATTATAAGTGCAAACAGAAATCCATAATATTTTACGCCTTCTCCCTTGTCCCCGCTGACAGGAGGGCGTTTTCTTATCGCCGTCCCCTTCGGACAGACGCATAAACCGCCGCCGCCCCGCATAGGATGCGGTGAGGTGAGGCGGTTTGGACTGGAAGAGGCGGGAGATGGCGGAGTGGCGGAAGCCGCTCGTTCGTCTGTTGTTCCTGGCGCTGTTTTTTTTCGCCGGCATCGTTTTGGGACAGGTTTTTTCCAGCCGGGTCCCCGACGCCACCGGAGAGGAGCTGGCCCGCTATCTGAAGGACTACCTTCGGGTGGAGGCGGAGCTGACTCCCCGGGCGGCGCTGTCGGCGGCGGTGCTTTACTTCCGATATCCGCTGGCGGCGTTCCTGCTGGGCTTTGCGTCCATCGGGGTTTTGCTGCTGCCGTTTGCCACGGGAGCCTTCGGGTTTTTCCTGTCCTTTTCCGTCTGCTGCTTTACGGCGGCGTTCGGCCCCGACGGGGTGCTGCTGGCGCTGGCCGTCTTCGGGCTGCGCTGCGCGGTGACGCTGCCCTGCTACTTTTTGCTGGCCGTTCCGGCGCTGGAGCGCTCCCTGGCCCTGGCCCGCCTGTCCTTTGGCTGGGGGAGGAGCCCGGTGGAGTATGGCCGGGACTGGTGGCGGCGGCTGGCGGTGCTCTCCGGGGTGCTGCTGGGGGGGATGTGCGCGGAGCTGATGCTGACCCCCTGGTTTCTGCGGCAGCTTCTGGAGCGGATGCTGGAATGACGGTTCCCGGATGGAAAGTCTGGAACAGAGAGAAGGGATTCATACGGACGAGATCGCGCGTTATGGGGAATATCTGGTGCGGGAGAAGCACGCCTCCCAGAATACCGTCACCTCCTACCTGCGGGACGTGACCCAGTTCGACAAGTACCTGCGGGGCCGGGGAGCCGGGCTGCTGGAGGCCACGGGGGAAACCGTGCAGAGCTATATGGACTGGATGCAGAGCCGGGGAAAGTCCGCCGCCTCCGTGACCCGGTTCCTGGCCTCGGTGAAGTCCTTTTACAACTTCCTGCTCTTTTCCGGGCGGATGAAGAACAACCCCGCCAAGGGCGTGTCCGCCGCCAAGGTGGAGCGGAAGTATCCGGAAATTCTGACCTCCAAAGAGGTGGAACTGTTTTTGGAGCAGCCTCAGTGCGTGGACGCGAAGGGCTTCCGGGACCACGCCATGCTGGAGCTGCTGTACGCCACCGGCATCCGCGTCAGCGAGCTGACCACCCTGGACCTGGACGATTTGAATCTGGCCGCCGGGTTCGTCCGCTGCTCCAGCAAGGGCAAGGAGCGGATTATCCCTCTCTACCGCACGGCGGTGAAGGCTTTGCAGGAGTATGTTTGGAAGATAAGGCCCCAGCTGGTGCCGGACGAGGACGAGACGGCCCTGTTCGTCAACATGAACGGCGAGCGGATGAGCCGGCAGGGGTTTTGGAAGATCATCAAGTTTTATCAGGAGAAAGCGGGCATCGAGAAGGAGATCACGCCCCATACGCTGCGGCATTCCTTCGCGGTGCATCTGCTGGAGAACGGGGCGGACCTCCGGTCCATCCAGGAGATGCTGGGGCACGCGGATATTTCCTCTACCCAGATCTACACCCATGTGATGAAGGGGCATTTGAAGGACGTGTATCAGAAGGCCCATCCGAGGGCTTGAGTACATAGCGAAGGGCGCTGCCGGAGGGCAGCGCCTGTTTTTTCGTGGGGTTGTATTCGGGGCGTTCTATAGTTTGCAATCGGGGTATTCCCACGCCGTCTTTTCCAACCAATCTGTGAGGATAGCCAGGTCCTCCGGCGTGTGGAACCAGTGCTCTGATTTCTCCGCAATCCGCAGGCGGCAGCCGAAGCGGTCCGCGAAATGGGTTACCGTTTCCTCCGCTACAAGGGTATCCCCTGCGCCCCGGAGGACGTCTGTGGGGAAGGGCCAGCGGTCTATGGGATGGCGGCGGACATAGCCGTAGTCGTCCCAGGAAAGCGTCTGGCCCATGGGGGTGGGGATGGAGCCCTCCCGCTCCAGGCGGGCCTCCGAAATCTGAAACCAGCCCATCATATCCCGTGTGAGCCGCCCCAGGTCCACCACGGGGGAGAGGAACCAGGCGTGCCGAAGCGCCCGGTCCCGGCAGGCCAGCAGGCTGAAATACGCTCCCAAACTGACGGCAAACAACCCGACGGAGGACCAGCGGCTTTCGGCGTAGTCCAGCACGGCGGACAGCTCCCGAACGCAGACGGGCGGGCTGCATAGGGTAGGTTCATCTTTTCGGTCCCCGTGCTCCGGCAGGTCGAAGCTGAGAACCTGACAGCCGGGATTCGCCTCCGCCAGAAGGCGGAAGGGAATATCCGTTTTATCGGACTGCGCACCGTGGACGGCAACGATCACCCGCTCCGAGGGACCGCCCCAAAGGGCGGCAGGGATGGGGCCGATCTGAAAAAACTGCGGTTCCATTTATGGATTCTCCTTCCCATAGCGTCTTGTCTGACAGAATACCACAAATTTCCTTCCCCGGCAAGTCTTGCCGAGCGGGACCCGGCGTGGTAAAATAAACGGGCGGTTTCCTTTGGGAAACCATTTCGGACGAATCACTCCGCCCCGGCGGAACGGATAAGGAGCATTTTTATGAAATTTGAGGAATACCTGTCCTCTTTGAAGGGGAAGACCGTGGCCGTCATCGGCATCGGCGTGTCCAACCGGCCTCTCATCGAGCTGCTGCTCTCCCGGGGCGTGGCGGTGACCGCCTGCGACAAGAAGGACCGCCAGACCCTGGGCACAGCGGCGGAGGAGCTGGAAGGGAAGGGGTGCCGCCTCCGGCTGGGGGAGGGCTACCTGCGGGACCTGACCGAGGATGTGATCTTCCGAACCCCCGGCATGCGGCCCGACCTGCCGGAGCTGACCGCCGCCGTGGACCGGGGCGGCATGCTGACCAGCGAGATGGAGGTCTTTTTTGAGGTCTGCCCCTGTCCCATCCTCGCCGTCACCGGTAGCGACGGTAAAACCACCACTACCACCATCATCGCCGGGCTGCTCCGGGCAGCGGGGAAAACCGTCCATCTGGGGGGGAACATCGGCCACCCCCTCCTGGCGGAGACCGGCGGCATGAGGGAGGACGACATCGCCGTGCTGGAGCTCAGCTCCTTCCAGCTGATGACCATGACCCACAGCCCCCATATCGCCGTGGTCACCAACCTGGCCCCTAACCACCTGGACGTCCACAAGGACTACGCCGAATACATCGCCGCCAAGGAAAACATTTTCACCCACCAGACCCAGGAGGACACCGCCGTCTTCAACGCCGACAACGAGGTCACCCGGTCCTTCTTCGGTCGGGAGCGGGGGAGGGCGCTGGCTTTCAGCCGCCGGGGGCCCGTGGAGCGGGGTGCGTACCTTGACGATGATCCCGCTGGGCCGGGCCAAGCCATCTGGATGTCCAACGAGGAGGGCAGCCGGGCGGTGCTGCCCCTGGCGGACATCAAGCTCCCCGGCGTTCATAATGTGGAGAATTACATGGCCGCCGCCGCCGCCGTGGACGGACTGGTCCCCGACGAGACCATCCGGGCCTTCGCCAGGGACTTCGGCGGGGTGGAGCACCGAATCGAGCTGGTCCGGACCCTGGACGGCGTACGCTATTACAACGACTCCATTGCCTCCAGCCCCAGCCGCACCATCGCAGGGCTGAACTCCTTCCCGGAAAAAGTCATCCTGATCGCGGGAGGGAAGGACAAAGGCATTTCCTACGACGGCCTGGGCCCGGTGGTCAACGACCACGTCAAGCTGCTGATCCTCTGCGGGGCAACGGCCGGCGTGATCCGCGCCTCGGTGGAGAAGGCGGAAAACTACGCCGGCCTGGAGATCATCGACGTGGAGGAGTACCCCCAGGCCGTCCGCCTGGCCCGGTCCCGCGCCGTGGAGGGGGACGTGGTCATCCTGTCTCCCGCCAGCACCTCCTTCGACCGCTTCGCCAACTTCATGGAGCGGGGCAACGTCTTCAAAAAACTCGTTTCCGAGCTGGAATAAGACTGCGTTGCCGTCGCTTCAGCCCGGTTTCCCACCAGACCCCCAGAGCGCGCGAAAGTTCTTTTTGCCTACTTTTTCTTTCAAGAAAAAGTAGGGGCCGCATAAACTATCCGTAGGGAGGCGGTCTTGTGAGCTTTTTCTATTACCGCCGCCGGGCGACCCGGCGGACGCTGTTGGGGATGCTGGCGTTCTCCGTCCTGGCGGCGGCGCTGACGGTCCTGATCTTCGCCACCACGCAGATGCGCCCGATCCTGGCCAGCCTGGCCACGACCCGGGTCTCCAACATGGTCAACCGCATTGTGTCCGAGGCCGTGGACGAAGCCATCGAGAGCGGCAATATCTGCTACAGCGACCTGATCACCTTTGAAAAGGACAACAACGGCCAGATCACCGCGATCTACAGCAATATGGCGGCGTTCAACCGCCTCCAGTCCAAAATCCTGGACATCGTCCTGGCCAGAATCGACCAGGTGTCCGCCCGGGAGCTGTCCATCCCCGTGGGCAGCCTCACGGGGTCCGTGCTGCTGGCGGGGCGTGGGCCCCGCATCTCCGTGCGGATGGAATCCGTGGGCTCTTCCTCCGCCAATTTCGAAAACGAATTCACCTCGGCGGGCATCAACCAAACCAAGCACCAGATTGTTCTGAACATCGACGTGGCCGTCAGCATCCTGCTGCCCGGCTTTTCCACCGCCACCACGGTGTCCAACGCCGTCACGGTGGCGGAGACCGTGATCGTGGGTTCCGTGCCGGATACCTACACATATTTCAACTCCACCTCGGAGATCAGCGACGCGAAAGATTACGTTTTGAATTAGGAGGCTTCCATGGACTACCGTGAAGAAATCAAACAGCTGCGGGACACGCTGAACGAGCACGGCTACCGCTACTACGTGCTGGACGCGCCCACCATCAGCGACCGGGAATACGACCTGCTCAACCGCCGCCTGGAGGAGCTGGAGGCCCAGCACCCCGAGGAGGTCACGCCGGATTCGCCCACCCAGCGCATCGGCGGAAAGACCCTGGAGGGCTTCGCGCCCTACGCCCACGAGGTCCCCCTGGAGAGCCTCCAGGACGTCTTTGACCAGGAGGAGGTCGCCGAATTCTGCCAGCGGATGGAGGAGGCCCTGGGAGCGGACGCCGCCTATTCCCTGGAACCCAAGGTGGACGGCCTGTCCGTGGCCCTGGAGTACCGGGAGGGCGTTTTCGTCCGGGGGGCCACCCGGGGAGATGGCCGGACGGGGGAGGACGTGACGGAGAACCTGAAAACCATCCGCTCCATCCCCATGCGCCTGCCGGACAAGCTGCCCAGGCTCATCGTCCGGGGGGAGGTCTATATGTCCCGATCCGTCTTTGAGGAGCTGAACGCCCAGCGGGAGCTGCTGGGCCAGCCCCTGCTGGCAAACCCCCGGAACGCCGCCGCCGGGTCCCTCCGGCAGCTGGACCCCAAGGTCTGCGCGGAGCGGAAGCTGGACATCCAGGTCTTCAACCTCCAGCTGGCGGAAGGGAAGGAGTTTGTCTCCCATCAGGAGACACTGGACTATCTGGCCTCCCAGCGCTTCCGGGTGATCCCCCACAAGACCCTCGCCGGGACCGCCGCCTGTCAGGCGGAAATCGCCCGCATTAACGACGAACGCATGCAGTATCCCTTCGATATCGACGGCGCAGTTATAAAGGTAAACTCCTTGACAGGCCGCTTGAAATTAGGCAGTACCGCTAAATTCCCCAAGTGGGCGGTGGCCTTCAAATACCCGCCGGAGAAAAAGCCCGCCCAGGTGCTGGATATCGTCATCCAGGTGGGCCGCACCGGCGTATTGACGCCGAAGGCCGTCCTGTCGCCTGTCCGCCTGGCAGGAACGACCGTTACCAACGCCACCCTCCACAACCAGGATTTCATCACGGAAAAGGACATCCGCATCAAGGATACCGTCATCGTCCAGAAGGCGGGGGAGATCATTCCGGAGGTGGTGGAGGTGGACTTCTCCAAGCGCCCCGAAGACGCGGAGCCCTATCTCTTTCCCAGCGTATGCCCGGTGTGCGGCGCGCCGGTCCGGCGGGACGAGGACGGCGCCGCCATCCGCTGCACCGGCGCGGAGTGCCCCGCCCAGCTCCTGCGGAACCTGACCCACTTCGCCAGCCGGGACGCCATGGACATCGA
>CAQVQZ010000078.1 GCA_948902155.1 uncultured Oscillibacter sp. | reverse complement strand
TTTATCACCCCACAACATTTTACCACATATGCTTTTATTTTGGGATAGGCTCTAACAAGCCTTTATCACGAGAATGCAACAAACCATCAGGTAGCAAACGCCCCCGTTGTAGGAATCGAAGCAATTCGCGCCATGTTCACAGAGGAATTTGCCGCGGCAGATATGACGGCCATTGTAGAAAATATATTTGAAGATGGGCAATGGGCGATTTTAGAATGGAGAGACCCATTGGGTCTGCGAGGCTGCGGCTTTTTTCATGTGGTCAATGGGAAAATTCTGTTTCAAAGAGGATATTGGGATAAATTGTCTTTCCTGAAACAACATAATTTGCCGATCGAATAGATACACAATCAGATTCCGTTTATCGGGCAGTGCTCCAAGGCGGCGCACTGCCCTTTTTGTCATTTCGATGGGGGAAAATGCTGTTTATCAGCACAAAAGAGATAGCCCCCGCGCTTTCCCCCTTGCGTTTCCCCCGCAAAGCTGATATACTGGGTTCTCCTTAATTAAATAGTACCCCCGACGCGCCGGTTTCCGGCGCGAATAATGACAAAGGATCGTATGCATGAAAATGATTTTTCTCGTTGACGGAGACAACAACATCGGCACCGGACTGAAGGGCATCGAAATGCTCTCCGACCAAGATACCGTCCTGGTTTTCTACCAAAAGGGACTGGCCCTGACCAAGCTCCAGAAGCTCTGCTCCGGGACGGCGGCGGACGTGCAGTATATCGAAAGCGTCCGGGGCGGCAAAAACTCCATCGATTTCCAGATCATCACGGAGCTGGGCGTCCTGGTGGGCAAGCGGGAGGCGGATTACGCCTACGTCATCAGCCAGGACAAGGGCTACGCCGCCTCCATCGACGCTCTCCAGGCCCGCTACGCCAACGCCTTCCAGGAGGTGGCCCTCCGCCCCTCCATTGAGAGCTGCCTCCATCTGCCCTTTATCCTCCGGGCGGCGGACCGCCAGGACCTGGCCAACGCCCTGGTCAAAGAATACGGCTCCGCCCAGGGCTGCGCCCTCTACAACCATCTCAAGCGCATTTTTCAAGCCCCGGAGCCGGAACCGGAAAAGGCGGTGAAGGTCGCCCGCCCCCGCCGGGGCGGACGCCGCAAAAAGGCTCCCGCCCAGGGCACGGAAGAATAAACATTTGTTATGCCCTCAAAATGCCGCCCTGCCGGGCGGCGTTTTTGTCGGAAGGATTCGACACGTTTCGGCATGCTTCGATAAAATCCTTGTGTTGTTCTCGGTTTTTTGCTATGATATTTCCGTGAGAGGCAGTCTTTTCCTTGGCTCAGCCGCCCTCCCACAGCAAATGCTAACCTAGACGCTTCCAGAGGGCGCACCTCTCCGGGAGTTTCGCCGGAAAGGAGACCGATATGGATTTGGACCTTTCTCTGCTTCCCCAGGCCGCCGCCCAGCTGCGGGGCGCGCTGAGCACGCTGTACTTTGCCGCCAACCGTCTGGCTCCCTCCTCCGCCAGGGAGCGGGACGCCGCACTGGACGCCAAAGCCGCCCTGGTGGACCAGAGCTATTACCAGCTGATTCGTCTGGTAAACAACCTCTCCGCCACCCACTATCTCAACGGGGAGCCCCTCCCCATGCAGGACCGGAACATCGTGGAATTCGTGACGGACATTTTCGCCAAGGCTTCCTCCCTGGCTCCGCTGCGGGGGCTGGAGACCCGTTTGATCTGCGCTGCGGAGCAGCACCTCTGCGCCTTCTGCCCCGACGCGCTGGAGCAGCTTTTGTACCAGCTCCTGTCCAACGCCTTCAAGTACACGCCCCCCGGCGGCATGATCACCGTGGAGCTGCGGCTGGCGGGAAAACGGGTCTTTCTCTCCGTGGAGGACTCCGGCGAGGGCATCCCCCCGGAGCGGCTGGAGCGGCTGTTTGACAACTACCACCAGGCGGAGCGCCCCGCCCCGCCGCCCCAGGGCCTGGGATTGGGCCTGGCCCTGTGCTGGGGGATCGCCCGGGGCCACGGAGGCGCCATCACGGCGGAGTCCCGCCAAGGGAAGGGGAGCCGATTCACCTTCTCCATGCCGGACCGCCTCAGCGACTCTCCGATGCCGCTGTCCGACGTGCCCTTCGACTACAGCGGTGGCTTCAACCACACCCTCATGGCCCTGTCGGACGCCATGCCTCCCAAGGCGTTTGAGATTCGGAACCAATAGGGGCGCGGGGACCTTCTCTAAATGTCCAATTTTTTGCAGGCCAAAACTGGTTTTTCGGGCAAATATTATTTCGAAACGCAACACGCAAAATAAAAAGGCCCCTTTTGAAGGGGGCTCCCGGCGAAGCCGGGTGGGGATTGTCCGCAGGGGCTTCCTTCAATTGCAAAGCCGGCAATCGAAGGAAGCCCCTGCGTTTTTTCTATTATGAGACATGTTGTAGCGGGAAGTCTCTGCGAATGCTCTTCTATTGCGGAATGGCAATGGGTAAAGCCCCTACAACAATCCTCCGTCACGGCTTCGCCGTGCCACCTCCTTTCAAAAGGAGACTTTTTTCCTTCTCCTTGGCGGAACCGCATTGCCTACTATAACCGCTCCCTTTCCCCCTTTCCACCACCCCACGCAAATTTTACGCAAAATCCGGCAAACCCAACAGATTATTCCTTGCGCCCGGAAATTTTTTCCGGTATAATGAATGTTACATTTTTCCAAGCAGGGAGGGACCGCCGTGCAAGACCGCTACAAAAACCTGTTTCCGGCCACCCTGGTGCTCTCCGCCGGGCTGATGCTCCTGGGGCTGTGCCTGGAAGCGCCTCTGGACATCCTGCGGGGCCTCTGGGCCATCGTCACCATGCAGGACCTGTTGATCACGGACTACGTGTCCATCGGCGGCCCCGGCGCAGCCCTGGTCAACGCGGGGCTGGTGACCATCATCTCCATCTGCATCATCAAGTTCTCCGGCGACCCCTTCAACGGCTTCACCATTGTAGAAGTGGGCCTGATGGCGGGCTTCTCCCTTTTCGGCAAGAACTTCATCAACATCTGGCCCATCATCCTGGGTACCTGGCTCTACGCCCGCTACCAGAAGGAGCCCTTTTCCAAGCACGCCTCCGTCTCCCTGCTGGCCACCTCCCTGGCCCCCCTGGTCAGCTACATGTCCCTGGGCAGCATCCACGCCAGCATCCCCCTGGGCGTCGCGGCGGGCGTCGCCATCGGTTTTATCCTGCCCTCTCTGTCCTCCTATACCTACAAGGTGCAGAACGGCATGAACCTCTATAACATGGGCTTCGCCTGCGGCCTTTTCGCCATGATGGTGGTCCCGGTGATGACGGCCTTCGGCGACAGCCCGGACTCCGTCCTCTACTGGGCCGAGGGGTATAACGAGGGCTTCATCGCCGTGCTGGGCCTGCTTTGCGTGTCGCTGATCCTGCTGGGCTTTTTCGCCACCAACATTCCCGCCTGGTCCGTCTGGGCGGGCTACCGCCGCCTGCTCTCCACCACCGGCCGGGCCCCCAGCGACTACCTCCGCATGTTCGGCTACGGCCCCGTCATGGTGAACATCGGCGTGAACGGCCTGCTGGGCATGGCCTACGTCCTGCTGGTGGGCGGCGACCTGAACGGCCCCACCCTGGGGGGCATCTTCACCATCATGGGCTTCTCCGCCTTCGGCAAGCACGCCCGGAATATCGTCCCCGTCATGCTGGGCGTCTACGTGGGAGCCTACGGCATGCACCACACCCCGGACTATCCGGCCCTCCAGCTGGCGGGCCTCTTCGGCACCACTCTGGCCCCCATCTCCGGCCACTTCGGCTGGCCCTACGGCATCCTGGCCGGGTTCATCCACGCGTCCCTGGTGCTCCAGACCGGCGGTCCCGTGGCGGGCCTGAACCTGTACAACAACGGCTTTTCCGGCGGGCTTATCGCCATCGTCCTCTATCCCACCATCACCGCCATCGGCCGGAAGCGCCGCCCCACCCTCCAGAACGAGGACTACTACGACCAGTTCGAGGAAAGCGCCCCCATCGACACCTCGGACCTGGACACCACCCACGGCGAGGCCGCCCCGCCGGAGCCTCCCGAGAACGAGGCCCTGGAAGCCTGGGCCAGAAAAAATTTCCTGGGGCCGGAATAAAATCCGGCGAAGCCGTCCATGCTTTCCCCAAAGGCCCTGACGGGCCGGGAAGGGACGGGACCGCTTATGAAAACCAAACAGGCCGGAAAGCTGAAACTCGTGGAGATCACCCTGCTGCTGTTCCTGGCGGCGTTTCTGGCCTCCGGGGCCATGGCCCTGCAAACCGGACAGGAGCTGTCCGACCGGGTGGTCCGCCTCCACGTACTGGCCAACTCCGATTCCGAAGAGGACCAGGCCCTGAAGCTGAAGGTCCGGGACCGGCTCCTGGCCTACACCGAGCCCATCCTGGCCGGGTCCGCCGACCGCCGGGAGGCGGAGGCCCTGCTCCGGGGCCAGCTGCTGGAGCTGGAGCGCATCGCCGCCGAGGAAATCCGGGCCAACGGCTATCCCTACTCCGTCACCGCCCGCCTGGAGGACGCCGCCTTCCCCACCCGGGAATACGAGGGCTTCACCCTCCCGGCGGGGAAGTACCTGGCCCTCCGGGTCGTCATCGGGGAGGGCGCGGGGCGCAACTGGTGGTGCGTCGTCTTCCCGCCCCTGTGCGCCGCGGCGGCGGAAGAGGTGCCGGAGACGGCCCTGGCCGCCGGTCTCTCTTCCTCTCAAGTAGGGCTGATTACCGAGGAAAACCAGGGCTATATCCTGAAAAGCAAGCTGGTGGAGTTCTGGCAGGGGCTGGAAGCCAAGCTGGCGTCCTGATAAGAACGGGGACATTCCAAATTGGAATGTCCCCGTTTTTCACGTTTCCTCCCTCCGCTCGGCCATGCGCTTCATGTCCACGCAGAAATAGGAAAACTCCCCCGCCGCCAAAAGGCTCCCCTTTTCGTCGGTGATCTCCACCGCCACCAGCACCGTGGACCGCCCCCGGTGCCGGACGGTCCCCGCCGCCCGGATGATTCCGTGGGCGCGGTTGTCCAGGAAGTGGAGGCTCCCGCTCTGGGTCACGTAATGCCGCCCGTCGCTGTGGGCAGCGGCTCCGGCGGCGTCGTCGGCGATGGTGTACAGCGCCCCGCCGTGGACCATGCCGAAGGGGTTCCGGCTCTCGGGCCGGATCTCCATGCGGTACGCCGCCCTGTCCGGCTCCACGGACTCCAGCTCGATGAAATTGTGGGCCGTGAAGGCGTTGCTTCCCAGCTTCAGGGTCTCCAGCAGCATCGTTTCCCGCTTTTCCATACAGCATCTCTCCCGACCATGCAAAATCGAGAGTAGTATACCACACCGCCCGCCCCTTTTCCACTTTTTTTGAAAAGGGGGTTGACAAAACCGGTTCCATCGGTATAATGAACATATGAACACTCGTTCAATTGATAAAATGAAAGGAGCCGCCTATGGAGGACCGCTATACGGTGGAGTGCTGCGACTTCATCCACGCCCATGAGGACATTGTCCAGCGGGTCCGCCGGGAGATGCCGGGGGAGGACACCCTGTACGACCTGACGGAGCTGTTTCGCATCTTCGGGGACTCCACGCGGGTCCGCATCCTGTACGTGCTCTTCGAGGCGGAGATGTGCGTCTGCGACATCGCGGCGCTGCTGGGCATGACCCAGTCCGCCATCTCCCACCAGCTCCGGGCGCTGAAAAACGTCCGCCTGGTGAAGTCCCGCCGGGAGGGCAAGACCGTGTTCTACTCCCTGGCCGACGACCACGTGAAGACCATCATCGACCAAGGGCTGGAGCACGTCCGCGAATAACGTTTTCCCTATGCAGCGACATATGAACATATCAGGAGGAGATCATCATGAAAAAGCGTTTCAAACTCACCGACCTGGACTGCGCCAACTGCGCCGCGAAGATGGAAGCCGCCATCAAGAAGATCGACGGCGTAAACGACGCCAACGTCAGCTTCATGGCCCAGAAAATGACCGTGGACGCGGACGACACCCGTTTTGACGACATCATGAAGGAAGTCGTGGCCGTCTGCAAGAAGGTGGAGCCGGACTGCATCATCAACCTTTGAGCAACTTCTGGGACCGATGGGCCCGGTTTTATGACGCCGCGCAATGGACTAACCGGCGGGTAAACGCCGCCGCCGTGGCCCGGACGGCGGAGCTGGTCCCCGCCGGAGCCAGGGTGCTGGACTGCGCCGCCGGAACCGGACAGTTCTCTCTGGCTGCGGCGGAGCGGGCCGCTTCCGTGCTTTGCACGGACCTGTCGGAGGCCATGCTGGCCCAGGCGGAGCGGAAAGCGCGCCGCCGGGGGCTTTCCAACCTGCGCTTTGCCCGCCGGGACGTGACTGCCCTGCCGGACCCGGACGGCAGCTTCGACGCAGTCATCGCCGCCAACGTGCTCCATTTGCTCCCGGCCCCGGAACAGGCGGTCCGGGAGCTTTGGCGGGTGACCGCTCCGGGCGGGCGGCTCATCCTGCCCACGTACCTCCAGGGAAAGACGGGAACCGCCTACGGGACGATGATCCGAATCTACCAGGGGGTAGGCTTTCACTACGAACACGCTTTCACCCCGGAGTCTTATCCCTTATTTTTGGAGCGCCTGGGGCTGAGCCGGGTCACGATGGAGGTCATCCCAGGCCGCCTGCCCATAGGGCTGGCGGTCCTGTGTAAGCCAGTTCCCTCGGTGAACGCATAAAAAAAGTAAGCTCCCCGCCCTAACGAAGCACAGGGAGCCTACGAGCGCAAGCAAGGGCGGCAGGACCACCCTCCATGCTGCCTCCAGTATAGCAGGAACAAAAGAGAAAATCAAGAAGCAAACTCCAACGTTTAAGGAGGCGTCTCCTATGAAAAACCTCACCCGCAAGCAGCGGAAAATGCTCTATCGAATCCTGGCGGCAGCTGTCCTTCTAATCGTCGTGAAGCTCCTGCCCGCCGTCTATCTGCCGGTCCATATCCCTCTGCTCACCACCGTAGACCTCCGGCTGGACAGCGGCCCGGTCTATCTCCTGTCCCTCTGGCCGCTGTACCTGATTCCCTACGCCGTCATCGGCTGGGACATCCTTTGGAAGGCCGTCCGCAACATCCTCAACGGCCAGGTCTTTGACGAGAACTTCCTCATGGCCCTGGCCACCGTGGGCGCTTTCGCCACCGGGGAGTACGCCGAGGCCGTCTTCGTCATGCTTTTCTATCAGACCGGCGAGCTCTTCCAGGACTACGCCGTGGGCCGGTCCCGCCAGTCCATCGCCGCCCTGATGGACATCCGGCCGGACGTGGCCAACCTGGAGCTGGAGGACGGTTCCCTGGAGGAGGTGGACCCCGAGGACGTGGAAGTGGGCGCGGTCATTGCCGTCAAGCCCGGCGAGCGGGTCCCCCTGGACGGCGAGGTCATCGAGGGCAGCTCCGCCCTGGACACCGCCGCCCTCACCGGCGAGTCCGTGCCCCGGGACGTGGCCCCCGGCGACGCGGTCATCAGCGGCTGCGTGAACCAGTCCGGCCTCCTGCGGGTCCGGGTCACCAAGCCCTGCGAGGAGTCCACCGTCTCGAAAATCCTGGACCTGGTGGAGAACGCCGGGGAGAAGAAAGCCGCCAGCGAGAACTTCATCACCCGTTTCGCCCGGTATTACACCCCCTGCGTGGTCATCGCCGCCACGGCCCTGTTCCTGATTCCCACCATCGCCCTGGCCCTGCTTCCGGCGGCGTCCCAGCCCGCCTTTCTGGCGGGGACGGACTGGACCGGCTGGCTCCACCGGGCGCTGATCTTCCTGGTCATCTCCTGCCCCTGCGCCCTGGTGATCTCCGTGCCCCTGAGCTTCTTCGGCGGCATCGGCGGGGCCAGCAAGTGCGGTATCCTGGTCAAGGGCAGCAACTATCTGGAAATCCTCTCCAAAACGGAGACCGTGATTTTCGACAAGACCGGCACCCTGACCCAGGGCAGCTTCACCGTCTCCGCCCTGCACCCCGCCCAGGGCTTTGACCGGCAGGCCCTGCTGGAGCTGGCCGCCCTGGCGGAGAGCTGGTCCGGCCATCCCATCTCCCTCTCCCTCCGCAAGGCGTGGGGGAAGGAGATCGACCCCAGCCGGGTCACGGACGTGGAGGAAATCGCGGGCCACGGCGTCACCGCCAAGGTGGACGGCAAATCCGTCTCCGCCGGAAACAGCCGCCTGATGGACCGGGAAGGGGTCCGCTGGGAGTCCTGCGACCTGCCGGGGACCATCGTCCACGTGATGGCGGACGGCGTTTACGCCGGGCATATCCTCATCTCGGACCTGCCCAAGCCCGAGGCGAAGACCCTGGTGGAGGGCCTCAAGGCCGCAGGGGTGAAAAAGACCGTCATGCTCACTGGCGACACCGAGGCCACGGCCAAGGCCGTCGCCCGGGAGCTGGGGCTGGACGAGTACCACGCCCAGCTTCTCCCCGGCGGCAAGGTGGAGCGGGTGGAGGCCCTTCTGGCCCAAAAGGCCCCCAACACGGCCCTGGCCTTCGTAGGGGACGGCATCAACGACGCGCCGGTCCTCAGCCGGGTGGACGTGGGCATCGCCATGGGCGCGCTGGGCTCCGACGCCGCCATCGAGGCCGCAGACATCGTGCTGATGGACGACAACCCGGCCAAGATCGCCACCGCCATGCGCATCTCCCGAAAGACTCTGCGCATCGTGAAGCAGAACATCTGGTTTGCCCTGGGGGTGAAGGGCGCGGTGCTGCTGCTGGGGGCCTTCGGCGTCGCCACCATGTGGGAGGCAGTTTTTGCCGACGTGGGCGTGGCGTTTATCGCCATCCTGAACGCCATGCGGTGCCTCCATGTGGAAGAGTTCAAGTAATCAGGAAACCCGCCGCAGGAGGCCATCCTGCGGCGGGTTTTTCATCGGGGCGCGGTCAGTTTTTCACGAAATCCACATCAATAAACACGTCAAACGCGGGCATGCGGAAGGTGTAAACGCCTCTGCTGCCGGAGACCTGGACCTGCTGTCCGTCCGGGCCGGTGACTTTGATGGAGGCGAAGCGGTAGCCGGGTTCCGGAGCGACGCGGATCACAAGCGCCTCCCCCTCCGGGGCGTAGTTGGCGCTGACGGTCACAGTGCCGTGGAGCTTGCCGTCGTCGTCCGGATTGTAGGGGATAAACCGGTAGTAGTCTCTCCCTTCGTATCTTTGAGCCAATTCCTTCCACCCTGACGCGCCGATGGGATAATAGATGTCCGTCCGGATATGCACAGGGTCGCCGTTTAAGTATCCCATTGAAAAGGCGTCGCTATCATCGGGATCATCAAACTCCGGCGCATTTCCGCAAAAGTAAAAGTCTTTATGTTGAGTATAATCCTCTCCTCCTCCATCAAAACTCCATATATGTACACTATCAACGGAGGCCGGGACAACGACGGTATCCAACTGGTCACAGAAATAAAACGCGCTGGAGTCCATCTTTGTAACGCCGGATGGGATATCAACCTCTCTCAAACTACTGCACCCATCAAACATATTGTTTGATATCGCTTTAATATCTTTATTTAGAGCCTATCCTGAAATTAACGATGGACAGGAATGAGCTTGCGCCAGACA
>CAQVQZ010000077.1 GCA_948902155.1 uncultured Oscillibacter sp. | reverse complement strand
AGTCCCTGGGCAGGACCTTCTTGAAGCAGGGGACGTAGGACTGGAACGCCGCCAGAATCTTCTTCCCCCTGGGGGAGCCGGTGGCGGCGACGTGCTCCTCGATGAGGGCCCGGAGCTCGGCGATGTCGTGCTGCTCCGTCAGCTCGTTGGTGAGGACCTGCTCCTTGTTCAGCCGGAGGTAGAGGTCGTGCCGCTCGTCCAGGACGTAGGCCACGCCGCCGCTCATGCCTGCGGCGAAGTTCTTCCCCGTGGGGCCCAGGATGACCACCCGGCCTCCGGTCATGTACTCGCAGCCGTGGTCCCCCACGCCCTCCACCACGGCGGAGGCCCCGGAGTTCCGGACGCAGAAGCGCTCTCCGGCGCAGCCGTTGATGAACGCCTTGCCGCCGGTGGCCCCGTAGAGGGCCACGTTTCCGGCGATGATGTTCTCCCCCGGCTTAAAGGCGCTGTTCCGGGGGGGATAGAGGATGATCTTGCCGCCGGAGAGGCCCTTGCCGCAGCCGTCGTTACAGTCCCCCTCCAGCACCAGGGTCAGGCCCTTGGGGATGAAGGCCCCGAAGGACTGTCCGCCGCCGCCGTGGCAGGTGACGACGTAGCTGTCGTCGGGCAGCTCGTTCCCGCAGGTCCGGGTGATCTCGGAGCCGAACAGGGTGCCGAAGGCCCGGTCCGTGGAGGACACGTTCAGCTCCAGGCGGCCGGATTTTTTGGTCTTCAGGCTCCGGCCCAGCTTCTCCAGAAGGATGCTCACGTCCGCCGTCCGCTCCAGGTGGAAGTCGTAGGCGGCGGCGGGGTCGAAGTGGGGCGCCCGGTCCCCGTAGGGGTTTTGGAGCAATGCGCTGAGGTCCAGGGTCTCCGCCCGGTGGGTCACCAGATGGTCCCGGACCCGCAGCAGGTCGCAGCGGCCCACCAGTTCGTCCACGGTGCGGACGCCCAGCTTCGCCATGTACTCCCGCAGCTCCTGGGCCACGAAGTACATGAAGTTCACCACATACTCCGGCTTGCCGGAGAAGCGCTTACGCAGCTCCGGGTCCTGGGTGGCAATGCCCGCCGGGCAGGTGTCCAGGTTGCAGGCCCGCATCATGCAGCACCCCAGAGTCACCAGGGGCGCAGTGGCGAAGCCGAATTCCTCCGCCCCCAGCATACAGGCGATGGCCACGTCCCGGCCCGTCATGAGCTTGCCGTCGGCCTCGATGGCCACCTGGCTCCGCAGGCCGTTTTGAATCAACGTTTGATGGGCCTCCGCCACGCCCAGCTCCCAGGGCAGGCCCGCTCCCTGGATGGAGCTTTTCGGGGCCGCGCCGGTGCCGCCGTCGTGGCCGGAGATCAGCACCACCTGGGCTCCGGCCTTGGCGACGCCCGCCGCGATGGTGCCCACCCCCGCCTCGCTGACCAGCTTCACGCTGATGCGGGCGTAGCGGTTGGCGTTTTTCAGGTCGTAAATGAGCTGGGCCAGGTCCTCGATGGAGTAGATGTCGTGATGGGGCGGCGGGGAGATCAGGGTGACGCCGGGGGTGGAGCACCGGGTTTTGGCAATCCAGGGATAGACCTTCTTCCCCGGCAGGTGCCCGCCCTCGCCGGGCTTGGCCCCCTGGGCCATTTTGATCTGAATCTCCTGGGCGCTGCCCAGATACTCGCTGGTGACGCCGAAGCGGCCGGAGGCCACCTGCTTGATGGCGGAGCAGCGGTCCCCGTGGAGGCGCTCCGCCGCCTCGCCGCCCTCGCCGGAGTTGGACTTGCCGCCGATGCGGTTCATGGCGATCGCCATGCACTCGTGGGCCTCCTGGGAGATGGAGCCGTAGCTCATGGCCCCGGTCTTGAAGCGCTTGACGATGGAATCGGCGGGCTCCACTTCCTCCAGGGGCACGCCGCCGTTTTCGTCAAACTTGAAGTCCAGCAGCCCCCGGAGGGTGTGGGGCTTGTCGGCGAAGTCCACCAGGGCGCTGTACTCCCGGAAGGTGTCATAGCTGCCCTCCCGTGCCGCCTTTTGCAGCAGGAGGATGGTCCGGGGGCTGTACATGTGGTCCTCTTTGTCCGGGCCGGAACGGAGCTTGTGCCCGCCCATGGAGTCCAGGCTGCTGTCGCAGCCCAGGCCCAGGGGGTCGAAAGCCTGGTTGTGGTTCCACTCCACGCCCTCGCCGATCTCCTGGAGCCCCACGCCGCCCACGCGGCTGACGGTGTTGGTGAAATACTGGTCGATGACGGCCTTGTTGATGCCCACGCACTCGAAAATCTGGGCGGACTGGTAGGACTGGATGGTGGAAATGCCCATCTTGGAGGCGATTTTGACGATGCCGTGGAGGATGGCGCTGTTGTAGTCGTTCACCGCCGCCCCCGCGTCCTTGTCCAGCAGGCCCAGGGTCACCAGCTCCTCCACGCACTCCTGGGCCAGATAGGGGTTGATGGCCTGAGCGCCGTAGCCCAGGAGGGTGGCGAAGTGGTGGACGTCCCTGGGCTCGGCGCTCTCCAGCACCAGGGAAACGGCGGTCCGCTTCTTGGTGCGGACCAAATATTGCTCCAACGTACTGACGGCCAGGAGGGAGGGAATCGCCACATGGTTTTCGTTCACCCCCCGGTCGGAGAGGATGACGATGTTGGCCCCCTTCTTATAGGCCCGGTCCACGTTCACCAGCAGCCGGTCCAGGGCGTTTTTCAGGGGAGAGCCCTTGTAGTAGAGCAGGGAGACGGTCTCCACACGGAAGCCGGGGCGGTCCATGTAGCGGATTTTCATCAGGTCCACGGAGGTGAGGATGGGGTTTTGAATCTGCAATACGGTGCAGTTGGACGCCTTCTCCTCCAGCAGGTTGCCGCTGGGGCCCACGTAGACCGTGGTGTCCGTGACGATCTCCTCCCGGATGGCGTCGATGGGGGGATTCGTCACCTGGGCAAAGAGCTGCTTGAAGTAGTTGAACAAGGGCTGATGCCGCTCGCTGAGCACCGCCAGCGGCGTGTCCACGCCCATGGCGGAGGTGGGCTCCACCCCGTCCCGCGCCATGGGGAGAATGGCGTCCTTGACCTCTTCATAGGTGTAGCCGAACGCCTTGTACAGCTTATCCCGCAGCTCCTGGGAATGGGTCTCCGGGCGGCGGTTGGGGATGGGAAGGTCCCGCAGGTGGACCAGGTTCGCGTCCAGCCACTCGCCGTAGGGCTGGCGGGTGGCGCAGCGCATTTTCAGCTCCGCGTCGTCCACCAGGCGGCCCTCCCGGAGGTCCGCCAGCAGCATCCGCCCCGGCTGGAGGCGGGATTTTTTCACGATGTTCTCCGGCGGCACGTCCAGCACGCCCACCTCGGAGGACAGGATGAGCCGGCCGTCCCCGGTGAGATACCACCGGCAGGGCCGGAGGCCATTCCGGTCCAGCACGGCCCCCACGGTGTCGCCGTCGGAGAAGACGATGGCGGCGGGGCCGTCCCAGGGCTCCATCATGGTGGCGTAGTAGTGGTAGAAGTCCCGCTTCTCCCGGTCCATCCGCCGGTCCTGGGCCCAGGGCTCCGGGATGCAGAGCATGACGGCCTGGGGCAGCTCCATGCCGTTCATCATGAGGAACTCCAGGGTGTTGTCCAGCATGGAGGAGTCGGACCCGCTCTGGTCCACCACGGGAAGAATTTTGTCCATGTCCTCGTCCATGATGGGAGAGGAAATCGTCTCCTCCCGGGCCAGCATCCGGTCCGCGTTGCCCCGGATGGTGTTGATCTCGCCGTTGTGGAGGATGTAGCGGTTGGGGTGGGCCCGCTCCCAGGAAGGGGTGGTGTTGGTGGAAAACCGGGAGTGGACCAGGGCGATGGCGCTCTCGCAGTCCGGGTCGGTCAGGTCGACGTAGAACTGCCGGAGCTGGCCCACCAGGAACATGCCCTTGTAGACGATGGTACGGCTGGAGAAGGAGGGAATGTAGGTGTTGACGTTGGACTGCTCGAAGACCCGGCGGGCCACGTAGAGCTTCCGGTCGAAGTCCAGGCCCTGGGGGCAGTCCGCCGGGCGGCGGACAAAGCACTGACTGATGTGGGGCATGCAGCTCCGGGCCCGTTGGCCCAGGGACTCGGGCCGGACGGGCACGTCCCGCCAGCCCAGGAACTCCATGCCCTCCTTGGCCACGATGATCTCCAGCATCTTCTTGGCCTGGGCCCGCTCCAGGTGGCCGGCGGGGAAAAAGAACATGCCCACGCCGTAGTCCCTGGGGCCGCCCAGGGAGACGCCCAGCTCGGCGGCGGCCCGGACCATCAGCTTATGGGGCACCTGGAGCAGCAGGCCCACGCCGTCGCCGGTCTCGCCGGAGGCGTCCTTGCCGGCCCGGTGCTCCAGCTTCTCCACAATTTTCAGGGCGCTGTCCACGGTGCCATAGGTTTTCCGGCCCTTGAGGTCCACCACCGCGCCGATGCCGCAGGCGTCGTGCTCGAACCGGGGGCTGTATAAGGGGGAGGAATTTGTCACGGGTATCACTCCGTTTCTTCTGAAATCGCAGGCGGGGGACCGGAGGGCGGTTCACCGCTTTAATGTGTCAGATTCTGGGGAGATAAAAAGGGCCGCGTCCCTGGAGGGGGCGCGGCGGCTCTCTCTTTTGCCGATTATACGAGGGGAAATGCCGCCCTGTCAACGGTTTTTCCCTGGGAAACGGGACTTTCCGCCGGATTTCAGTGAGTCCGCCAAAAGTGGCGGGCGGGGGAAAAACACCTTTGTGCAATTCTCCATGCAGGAAACACTTGTTTTCCGGCGGCGTACAGGCGGCAAATTGTCTGCTTTCCGGCGGGGCCGGAGCAAGCGCAAGGCTGAAATGCCTCATACTGTTTTGCCGACCTTGCTTCATCGTCTTGACAAAACGGAAGCGGATGCGTATAATAAACATAGAAGGACGCCGCCGTACGGCGGTCAGCCCTTAGTTGATCAGCTTAAAAAGTTGACCGTTCGGGGCCTAAGCCGAGCGGTCAACACGCTTTTATGGTCAGTATGTAGGCCCAAAAGGCCAGACACACCAGAAATCGGAGCACAAAGTACAACCGTTCCTTCCACATCCGCGTCACCTCCCTTCGTCGTCGAAGCAAAGTCCGTTTCAGGCGGAACACCCTGACGGGTATTCCTTCCTCCTCTTCCTTGCTCCTCCTTCCCCCACAAAATCTGCGGATTTTGCGGGGACCCCAAGGGAAATGAACCACCCCCTTTCACTGGGGAGTGGGCTCACCGCCTGTTCTGCGATAGCGTCCTTCAAACTTATTATACGGAATACGCCGTATTTTGCCAAATTCCACCGCCTCGAAAAGGGCGGCTTTTTTATTCGACCACCGGACAAAAATACCCCCAATCGAAAACTTCCATCCTCCCTCACCCATTCCGAAACCATCCCCACCCAGCGCACCAATTTCCGCTTTTCCCACGGATAGCCTTCGCCCATTCTGCGCATACTACCCCCATTCTTGGAGGTGCGCATGGAAAAACTATCAGACAATTACATGGAAAACGTCCGCCTCTTCGACCAGGCCCTGGGCGTCGGGCGCAGCGTGGACATGGTGAGCCGGGACTACGTCATCGGCGGACGCCGGGCGCGGCTCTGGGTCGTGGACGGCTACGGCAAGGACGAGACCCTGGAGCGGATGGGCGCCTTCTGGCTCTCCCAGCCCCAGAACGCCCTGGAGGGCCTGACGGAGATGCAGCCGTTCGCGGACCGCTTCATCACCTTCTCCGAGGTGGATGTGAGCTTTGACCCCGACGAGATCATCACGTCCGTCCTCATGGGCAAGACCCTCCTGCTGGTGGAGGGCCTCCGGGGCGGGGCGCAGATCGACGCCAAGAACTACCCCAGCCGCAGCGTGGAGGAACCGCCGGACGGAAAGGTCCTCCGGGGGTCTCACGACGGCTTTGTGGAGGCGGTGGTGCCCAACATGGCCCTGCTCCGCCGCCGCATCCGGGACCCCCATCTGACCATGGAGGGCGTAAAGGTGGGAAAGCGCTCCCGCACCGACGCGGTGCTCTGCTACCTGGACGACAAGGCGGACCCGGCCCTGCTGGAGGGCATCCGGGCCAAGCTCAGCGCTATCGACGTGAACTCCCTCTCCATGGCCCAGGAGAGCGTGGCGGAGGCCATCCGGCCCAAGCAGTGGTACAACCCCTTTCCCAAGGTCCGCTACACAGAGCGGCCCGACAGCGCCGCCGCCAGCATCATGGAGGGCAACGTCATCCTGATGGTGGACAACTCCCCGTCGGTGATGATCCTGCCCACCACCTTTTTCGACTTCACCCAGGAGGCCAACGAGTTCTACTTTCCTCCGCTGGTGGGAACCTACCTCCGGCTTCTGCGCATCGTGGTTTTCTTAATCTCCTTGCTCATCACCCCCACATGGTATCTCATGGTGAAGGAAACCGGACGCCTCCCGGAGTGGCTGAATTTCCTCTCCTCGCCGGAACCGGCGGCGCTGGGGCTGCTGTGGCAGCTGCTGGTGGTGGAGTTCCTGGTGGATGTGCTGAAGCTGGCGTCCCTGAACACGCCGGATTCCCTGTCCAACTCCTTCTCCATGCTGGGGGCCCTGATCCTGGGCGATTTCGCCGTCCAGGCCGGGTGGCTGGGGCCGGAGGTGCTGGTGTATATGGCCTTCGTCTCCGTAGCCAGCTTCGCCCAGCCCAGCTATGAGATGGGCTATGCCTTCAAGCTGCTCCGGGTGGTCCTGCTGCTTCTGACGGCGGCCTTCGACGTCTGGGGCTACGGCCTGGGCATCCTGGGCATCCTCGTCCTGCTGGCCACCACCAAGCCCCTGGTGGGCCGGGGCTACCTCTATCCCCTGATTCCCTTCAACGGCAAGGCCATGCGGCGGCTCCTCATCCGGGAGCCCATCCGCCGGGACAACACCTGACGGCAAAAAAAGGTCCGCGCCCCGGAAACCGGGACGCGGGCTTTTGCGTATTCGGCGCTGCTTACTCGACGCTGATAGCGCTGACCGGGCACTCGTCCCGGGCGTCCTGAGCCGCTTCCAAGGCCCCGTCGGGAATCTCGCCGCCGTGGGCGAAGCCGTCGTCTCCCATGTGGAAGACCTCCGGGCAGTTTCCGGCGCAGAGGCCGCAGCCGATGCAGTTTTCGTTGACCGTCGCGTTCATATGGGCACTCTCCTATCTCAAATCAAAAATCTGCCCCGCTCCAACGGAACGGGGCGGCAGAGATAGTCTGCCTCATTTTTCGGATTTCAATCAAATTTCCGCAGAACGTCCACAAATTCGACGCCGTAATACCGGAACAGCTCCACCGCCTCCGGGCCGATGCGCTCCCCGGAGACGGCGACGGGGACCGCCGGGGGGCAGCTCACCGCCGGCGCGCCGCAGACCCGTCCCAGGCTTTCCGCCGCCGGGACGGTCTCCTGGGGGGCAAACAGCGCCTCCCGGACCGGCAAAATCCGCTCCCCCTTTGCCAAAGGCAGGGCCGGACGGGAAACAGGGCGGCGGGCCGGCATGGCGCGAAGCCCGCGCTCCACGGCCTGGAACGCCTCCTCATCCGTGGCCCCGGAGGCCATCAGCACCACGTGGTCCCGGTCCCTATACTCCACCTCGACGCCCTCGTTCACCCGAAGATGCTCCGCCGCGAGGAAGCCGGTCACGCCGTGCCCGGCGGCGTCCAGGGTGAGCTTTAACGGCTCCGTTCCCACCGAGGACCAGCCCCATTTGGGCAATTCCCGCTTCAGCGCTTCCAGCCGCCCGGCGGCGGCGCGGATGCGCCCCGGCCCCTCTCCGGCCAGTCCGGCGTTGCACAGGTCCAGGGAGGCCATGGTCAGATAAGACGGACTGGTGGACCCGAACAGGGCCAGCGCCGCTTTAGCGGACTCCCGGAACGCCGCCGGGGCGGCTTTCGACACGTGGAGGTAGGCCCCTCCGGTGAGGACCGGCAGAGTCTTGTGGGCGGAGTCACAGCACAGGTCCGCCCCCTGGTCCAGGGGGTGGAGGGAGGGATTTAAAAACCGCAGATAAGCCCCGTGGGCATTGTCCACCAGCAGGCGGGTCCCGTGGGCATGGCAGACCTCCGCCAGGGCCGGGATGTCCGCCAGATTCCCCAGGTAGTCCGGGCTGGTGACATACACGGCGGCGGGCGGGGCTTTTAATTCGGCCAGGGCCCGCTCCAGCCCCTCCGCCGTGATGGGGCAGGCGCACAGGGAACCCGTCCCCTCCTCCGGCCAGAGCCATGCGATCTCGAAATCCAGCAGGGCGGCGGCGTAGACAAACGCCTTGTGGACGTTCCGGGCGGCAGCGATCACCGGCGCGGCCCCGGCGGGGCGGTGGGCCAGAGCCAGGTACAGCATGGCCTTGACGCACTGGCTGGAGCCCTCGGTGGAGTAGAACGTGGCCCCGGAGCCGAAGAGGGCGGCGGCGTTCCCCTCGCTCTCCGCGATGACGCCGGAAGCCTCATAGAGGGAATCCGCTCCCTGTATCTCGGTCAGGTCCCACGGCTCACAGCCCAGGGGCCCCCGGCCCTTGTGCCCCGGCATGTGGAGGCGGTGGGCTTTCGCCCGGCAGTAGCTTTCCAGGAAGTCCCAGATTGGGGTGGTCATGCTTCCCCGGCCTCCTCCGCCAGCGCAGCCTGGAGCATGACGGCGCACTCAATGCGCTTGCGGAACAGCTCGCACCCCGCCTCGTAGATCCCCCGGATGGACCCGGAGGCGTGGTAGGCGTTGGCGGCGCAGGCGCCGGAACAGTAAAGCTTGGCCCAGCAGCCGGCGCACTCGGGCCGGGCGTAGGCGTTGCAGGACCGGAACTCCTCCCGCAGGGCGGTGTTGGTAACGCCCTTCCACACGTCCCCCAGCTTGTACGCCTCTTCCCCCACGAACTGGTGGCAGGGGTACAGGTCCCCCCAGGGAGTGACGGCCATATACTCCGTCCCGGACCCGCAGCCGGAAATGCGCTTGTAGACGCAGGGGCCGCCGGTAAGGTCCAGCATGTAATGATAGAAGGTGATGGGGCGGCCCTCTTGATGCCGCTTCAGCATTTCTTTTGCCAAAAGCTCATACTGCTCCTTGACGATTTCCAAATCCTCCGCCGTCAGGGCGGCGGGGTCGCCGGGGGCGCAGACCACCGGCTCCATGCTCAGCTCTGTGAAGCCCAGGTCCGCCATGTGGAAGAGGTCCTTCGTAAAATCCGGGTTGGCGTGGGTGAAGGTACCCCGCATGTAGTAGCGGGTTCCCCCCCGGGCCTCCACCAGCTTCTGGAACTTGGGGACGATGCGGTCATAGCTGCCGTTTCCGGCGTAGTCCACCCGGAGGGCGTCGTGAATCTCCTTCCGCCCGTCCAGGGACAGCACCACGTTGTCCATCTCCCGGTTGGCGAAGTCGATCACGTCGCCGTCAATGAGCATGCCGTTGGTGGTGAGGGTGAAGCGGAATTTTTTGTGATGGGGCCCCTCCTGGGTCCGGGCGTAGGCCACCAGGTCCTTGACCACCTGCCAGTTCATCAGCGGCTCGCCGCCGAAGAAGTCCACTTCCAGGTTGGTCCGGCTCCCGGAGTGCTCAATGAGGAAATCCAGGGCCTGCTTCCCCACCTCGAAGCTCATCAGCGCCCGGTCCCCGTGATACTTTCCCTGACTTGCAAAACAATAGGAGCAGTTGAGGTTGCAGGTGTGGGCCACGTGGAGGCACAGGGCCTTCACCACGTCCCCGGA
>CAQVQZ010000076.1 GCA_948902155.1 uncultured Oscillibacter sp. | reverse complement strand
TGTTGCGGTCCTTGATGAACTGCTCGGTGAGGCCCTTCTCCCGGCCGGTGGCCAGATGGATGACGTCGGGGAAGTCGCCGCCCTGCATGGACGGCCCGATCACGTCCTCCAGGTTCTTGTCGCAAATCAGGTTGACTTTCACGCCGGTGGCCTCGGTGAAGGCGTCGCAGACCTCCTGCCACATGCCGGGATAGGCTTCCTCATAGCCGGAGGCCAAGGCGGCCACGGTGATGGTCACGTCCTCGGCGGCGGGAGGCGGGGTCTGGGCGTCGCTGCTGCCGGAATCGGCAGGGGGCGGGGCAGTGGTCCCGGCGTCGGAGCCCTTATCCCCGCCGCAGGCGGCCAGGGACAGCACCAATGCCAGAGTCAGCAAGAGACTGAAAAACTTCTTCATAAGTCTACCTCCTCATTAAAATAGGGGCTGGCCGCTTTTCGGCCTTATTAAATGTAGTATACCGGGTCCCCCGCTGGCAAAGCAATCTCTTTCTTGCGGAACTTTTTAGATATCTTGCTCTATTTGCATTTTATCCCAATTTCCGAGAATCCTCCCGCCGGATTTTGGGTAAAACCTATAATTTTACTTTCCTGCGTTTTCTCACATCCGCCGTTTTGACAAAATTCCGGCGGGACCGGAAAAACTTTTTATCCAAAAGTTGCGCCGCAGGGACAAGCGCGCTATAATGGAAGCCAGTCCAGGGCGCTGCCAATTTTCAAAAAATTGCGCCTGCCCTCCGATTCCCGGAACGCCCCAAGGCCGCGTTTTGCGGATATTTTAAGCGCGAATCTGAATAGGAGAGCGCGGAGCGCAGGAAAAAGTTTCGCCAGCCTTTACAAAGGCTGCGGGGTTCCAAGGGGCGGAGCCCATTGGTCGCGCCCGCAGGCGCGAAACTATCTGACCGCGACTTAAAAAATCCCTCATAACGTATCATTTAAGTCGCGGCCAAGCGCCTTTGCCGCGAAGCCGGCAAACAGCCCATTTTATTCTTGATTCGCATTTGAAAAGGAGGGACCGCCATGAGCCAGCGCCAATACGCCTTTCAGCGGGGAGCCGCCGGCGGACCGCCCCGCCTGGCCTACGTCTCCCGGGCCCAGTACAGCAGCGAGTGGAATTCCAGCCTCCACACCCACGGCTGCGCCGAGCTGTTTTTCATCACCGGGGGACATGGCCGCTTCCGCACCCAGCGGGAGGAGTTCCCCGTGGCCATTCACGACGCGGTCATCGTCAACGCCAACGTGCCCCACACGGAGGTCAGCCAGCTGGACAGCCCCCTGGAGTACGCCGTCCTGGGGGTGGAGGGCCTGGAAACCATCGCCGGGGCGGAGGGCTACGCCCTGCTCCACCTCCACACCGGCTGGGAGGAGCTGATGGGCTGCCTCCGCCTGATGTTCCAGGAGGCGGAAGCCGCCCTGCCGGGCTACGAGCGGGCTTGCCGGAGCCTCCTGGAGGTGGTCCTCATCCGCCTGAACCGCCAGCGGGACGCCGCCCTTTCCGGAGAACCCTCCGACGCCCGCACCAGCCGGGAGTGCGGCCTGGTCCGCCGCTACATCGACAACCACTTCAAGGAAAACCTGAACCTGGACCAACTGGCCCAGCTGGCCCACCTGAATAAATACTACATGGCCCATGCCTTCCGCCGGGAGTTCGGCGTCTCTCCCATCAACTACCTGATCTCCCGCCGCATCGAGGAAAGCCGCTTCCTCCTCCGGGAAACGGACCACACTCTGTCCCTCATCGCCCAGATTTTAGGCTTTTCCTCCCTGAGCTACTTCTCCCAGTGCTTCCGCCGGGTAGAGGGCATCAGCCCCATGGAGTACCGGAAGCAGAACCGATAGCGCCGCTCCAAAACCGCCTCAGACCCAAAGGTACAGCAGCAGGTCCACCGCGATGGCTCCCAAAACGCAGACCATCACCGGGCACTTCTTCCAGGCCAGCAGGGCGGCTGTCAGCCCTCCCAGAAGGCCGATCTCCACCCGCCCCGGGTCCACGGACAGCACTCCCGGAAACACCAGCGCCGTCATGGCCGTGTAGGGGATGAGCCGCAAAAACTTCTCCATCCGGGGGCCGAAGCGCATCTTCTCGATCAGCACCGCCGGGACCGCCCGTGGAAGGAACGTCACCAGGGCCATGCCCAGAATCAAAATCACGTGTTCAGTCCGCATCCGAAGCCGCCTCCTCTCCCTCCGTATCCACGAAGAAAACCCCCAGCCCCGCGCAAATCAGCGTGGAGGCGATCAGCGCCCAGCTGGGGGCGATCACCTGGGACAAAACCGCGTTGCACAGCGCCGTCAGCAGCACCAAAAGCCCCAGGCGCCGGCTCTTTTGGAGGCCCGGCAGGAGGATGGCGATAAAGATGGCGTGGATGGCGATGCCCATGCTGTCCAGCAGGAGCTGGGGCAGGAGCGTGGAGGACAGGACCCCCACCACCGCCGAGAGGACCCAGGCCGCGTACACGTCCGTCACCAGCCCCAGGAAGTGGGACAGAGTCCTGTTTTGCTTTGGCTCCATGGAAAAGACGGCAAAGGACTCATCCACCACGCCGTAAGAGGCCAGGAGCCGCAGCCTTAGAGGCTCGTCCGGGAAGTTCCGGAAGACGCAGGTGCTCATGATCAGATGCCGGAGGTTCAGCACGAAGGTGGCGAAGATGATGGCGGTGAGCCCGGCCCCCTGGAGGACCATACCAGCGGCCATGATCTGGCTGGAGCCCGCCAGCACCGTGGCGGACATGAGCACCGTCTCCACAGGGCTGAACCCGGCCTGCCGGGCCACGATGGCGTAGGCGATGCCTACGGGGAGAAAGCCGGGGATCACCGGAAGGCCGGAGCGCAGTCCGGCCAGGTATTGTCGGGTATGCAGACGGGACATGGGAATCGCCTCCAGAATTCTGTCAAAAATCGTCTCAGCATACCACGAAGGGCCCCGAAAGTCAAGCGGCCTTTTCCGAAGCCCTTTTTGCAGGCACGTTACAGAAACTATTGAAACAATTGGTGAAGCGACAAGTGATTGAACGCCTGCCCCAAAGAATTACGAACGTATCCAGGGCATTGTAATCGACACGCGCTTTCTGATGTACAACTATATCGGTATGCCGGGTCAGCAAAAACGAGCGCACGTCCTTCCACCGACATGTCGAAGGGGTTCCCCTTCAAGCGCTGCCGCGCAGTACCAATAGAGAGCGCCCCATTTGTCAAAAAAATATATTTTTCCCCACAAACCCACCAATTTTCAGGCAAGACTCCGCTTGAAAACTCCCCAAAAATCCGCTATACTAAGAACCTGCATTCAAAACCGCTGAACGCCGTCTGAGCGGCTCCACTCCTGATTAAAAATCCCCCGCTCAGCCGCATTCCCCGGTTATGAACACAGGTTCTGACCCCCATAAAAGCATCAACGTCCGGCCCCCCGGCGCCCTCCGGGCCGGACCTGACGGAAAGGATGGAATGATATGAAACCATACGCCCAGCTCACCCCGGCGGAGCGCAAGGAGGAATACGCCCGTCTGCAAGCGGAATACGAGGCCCTGAAAGCCAAGGGCCTGAAGCTGAACATCGCCCGGGGCAAGCCCGGAAAGGCCCAGCTGGATCTGGTCAGCGGGGACCTCCTGTCCCTGATGCAGAAGCCCGAGGACTACCTTTCCGACGGCGTGGACGTCCGGAACTACGGCGAGCTGTCGGGCCTCCCGGCGGCGAAGCGCCTCTTCGCGGACCTTCTGGGCTGCCGCCCGGAGCAGGTTTTCGTGGCCGGAAACTCCAGCCTGCAATTGATGTATGACACGATTTCCAAGGCGTACACCCACGGCCTGCGGAACAGCCCCCGCCCCTGGTGCAAGGAAGAAACCGTCAAATGGCTCTGCCTGGTCCCCGGCTACGACCGCCATTTCAAGGTCACGGAGTCCTTCGGCTTCGAGCTGGTTTCCATCCCCATGACGGACGAGGGCCCGGATATGGACGCCGTGGAAGCCGCCGTCCAGGACCCCGCCGTGAAGGGCGTCTGGTGTGTGCCGAAGTATTCCAACCCCGACGGCGTCATCTACTCCGACGCGACCATCCGCCGCATGGCGGCTTTGAAGCCCGCAGCCCCGGACTTCACCATCATGTGGGACAACGCCTATTGCGTCCACGAGTTCGAGGGGGACTTCGTACCCTTCCCGGACATGCTCTCCCTCTGCGCGGAGGCGGGAAATCCCGACATGGTCTTCGTGTTCTCCTCCACCTCCAAGATGACCCTGCCCGGCGCGGGTATCGCCTGCTTCGCCTGTTCGGAGGCCAACATGGCCTATATGGAGAAGCTCCTGACGGTCCAGACCATCAGCTTCGACAAGGTGAACCAGCAGCGCCACGTGCTCTATCTGAAAGACAAGGCCCACATCCTGGAGCTAATGAAGCGCCACGCGGCGATCATGGGCCCGAAGTTCCGCTGCGTCGTGGACACCCTGGACCGGGAGATCGGCCCTTTGGAGATCGCCAGCTGGAATCGTCCCAAGGGCGGCTATTTCGTCTCCCTCAGCGCCATGCCCGGCACGGCGAAGAAGACCCTGGAGCTGTGCAAGGAAGCGGGCCTCATCATGACCGGCGCGGGCGCGGCCTACCCCTATGGCAAAGACCCCCAGGACAGCAACATCCGCATCGCCCCCTCCCTGCCCCCGGTGGAGGAACTGGAATCCGCCATGTCCATCCTCTGCGTCTGCCTGAAACTGACGGCCTTAGAGCATACTATGAACGCGAATCAAGGTTAGCAAAAAAGAGCGCGGAGCGCAGAAAAAAGTTTCGCCAGCCTTTACAAAGGCTGCGGGGTTCCAAGGGGCAGAGCCCATTGGTCGCGCCCGCAGGCGCGAAACTCCCCTGCCGCGACTTAAATAATCCCTCGTAACGTATTATTTAAGTCGCGGCCATGCGCTTTTGCCGCGAAGCCGGCAAACAGCCTGTCCCGCTCTTGGTTCGCATTATAAATGATAAGCAAGCAAAAAAGAATTCAGCGCGCTCCGGCGGCCCGGATATAAGCCAAACCAAAGCGACAGCAATAAAGCCCAACAAAAAGGTCCTGCTTTCTTAGGAAAGCAGGACCTTTTCCACCCCTTTCAGGTGTGTTCATCGTAGTACACCCAAGCGAAGAAATCCGCCGCCAGCGCAACAATAAACGCCGCCGTCAGCCCCAGCCCCGCGCCGACGCAGGGCAGGGACCCCTTCCACTTCCCCCAGGCGCACAGCGCCACCGCCCCGCCGAGGAAGAGGAACTGACAGATGTGGTACGCCTGACTCTGGGCCTTGAGCTTCACCAGCCGGTTCCGCTCGTCCAATTCCTCCAGCTTGTCCTCTTTGGACCACTCCGGCGACAGACTGCGCAGCAGCCCCCCGCCGCCCAGTAAAACCAGCAGCGCAAACAAAAGGCCGTCCTTCCAGTCAAACCCCCTCTGAACCCCCAAAACCAGATTCAGCGCCGCCAAAAACAGGGAAAAAACGCCGAAGGCAAAATTCTTCTTGTGATAGATTTTCATGCTTGATCGTCTCCTATTGCCAAAATATCAAACCCAAAACGTTACAAATCCTCGTATTTCCGGTCCTCCAGCTCCCGGTTTTCCCGCAGACAGCAAAGCTCCTCCACGCTGACGCCGAAGACCTCCGCCATCCGGAAAGCCAGCATCAGCGACGGGCTGTACTGCTCCTTTTCGATGGAGATGATGGTCCGCGCCGAAACGCGGACCCGCTCCGCCAGCTGCTGCTGGGTCAACCCGGCGGCATTCCGCAGCTCTTTGACCCTCGTTTTCACGCCATTCCTCCCTCCGACATGAAGCACGCTTCTTGTGAAGCTAACTTCATATTACCACGCCGCCCACCTCTTGTCAAGCAAAATATGAAGCAACCTTCATATCTGCCCCAACAAAAGAGCGCCCCGCACTCCGCGAAGCGCCCCAAAAAATCAATGCATCCATCCATAGCTGCCTTCTCAATCCAACCCATCCCGTTCTAAAACGTCCCCCACTCGTTCCTCCCCAAACACCTTCCCGCAAGTCTCCAGCCCCTTCTCCAGCTTCGCCTTCAACCCCGCTCCAACCTCCCCGCCCTCCAGGGCGGCGTGGATGTCCAGCAGCTCAAACCGCGGCGCGGCGTCCCGGTGGAGCATGTACATAGGGGCGTATGTATACCCGGAAACCTGCGCTTCCCCGGTCACATTGTCCCTCGTAAGCGTGAGGGTCAGCACCGCCGTGAGGTTGGTCAGGGGCTTGGTCTGGGAGGAAATGAAGTTCCCCAGGGAGTAGCAGACGAACCCCTGCCGCCCGTCCTCCAGGGTCCGCAGCTCCATGGGCTGGGGCACGTGGGAATGCCCGCCCAAAATGATGTCCGCGCCGTTCTGGAAGAGGAAATCCGCGATTTCATCCTGATATTGGTTCTGCTTCGTCTGATATTCCACGCCCCAGTGGATCATGACCGCCACCAGGTCCGGCCCCATAGCCCTGGCCTGTTCCAGACCGGCGGCGAGCCGTTCCCGGTCCAGGTTGTGGAGAGTGGTCCGGTAATCGGTGTTGAAGAGGTTGATGGCATAGGGGTGTTTCTTAGGCACAGGAATGCCGTTGGTGCCGTAAGTGTAGCCGAGAAAGGCCACCGAAATGCCGCCCACATCGGCCAGAACGATGTTGTCCCCGGCCTCCTCCTGGGTGCGGCTGGTGCCCACGTGGGCCAGCCCGGTTTCGTCCAGCACATCCAGGGTCCGGCTGAGCCCGGCGAAGCCCTTGTCCAGGCTGTGGTTGTTGGCGGTGAGGCAGAGGTCGAATCCCAGTTCCTTGAGCCCCCGGGCCATGTCGTCCGGGGAGTTGAAAGCGGGGTAGCCGGAGTAAGGCGGCCCCCCGGCGAGGTTGGTTTCCAGATTGACCACGGCGTAGTCGGCGGACTCCACATAGGGCCTGGCCCCGGCCATAATCCGGGTGTAGTCGTAAGCCCCCAGGGCGGCGTCCCAGGCGTCGTTGGTGACGGGCATGTGGCTCATGGCGTCGCCGCAGACGGCCAGCGTGGCGACCGTTGGCTCCGGCGGCGGGGACTCCGGCTCTTCCACTGCATCGCCCTTCTCCTCCGGAAACGCGTCCGGCGTATCTGAAACCGGGGCGGTCTGCTGAGAGACAGCGGAAGCCTCCGCCGTCCCGGCGGAAGCGCAGCCGCTCAAACAGAGCAGCAGGCAGAGCAGCAACGCGGTAAAACGCTGTTTCATGAAACATCCTCCCATCGCGGACACCCCGTCCCCGTTCTCAAACTCCGGCCCATCCGAAAATCCCCTCCGGCTTCCGACTGAAAAAACCCGTCCCGCTCCCCGACGAAATCCCCAATCCAAACACCCAGATTTCCCCATCGGCCGCCCCTTGCCGACCCGGCACAGGACATCATTTTTTTACCCGAAACGCGGAAGGGCCTCCAATTGTGAACAAACTCCAAAGTCCCATCGTTTTCCGCCGGATTTTTCCCTAGTATACCGATTTTCCCTCCTGTTGTCAATAAACCCCCGATTTTCCGACCACCCCAAAAACGCGGAAAAACCGGAGGGCCCGCCCCTCGAAGCGGCTCCCTCCGGTATGCGCGTATATGACAGAAAACGTCGTTTAATCAATTGCCCGGAATCTCCCCCACGCCCTTCAAAATGAACTTGGGCCGGTAGGGGTACTGCTCGCAGGTCTCCTTGCTGGACACGCCGGAGAGCACCAGGATGGTATCCAGGCCGGTCTCGATTCCGGCGATGACGTCGGTGTCCATCCGGTCGCCGACCATGACGGCGTCGTCGGAGTGGACGCCCAGCATCCGCAGCCCGGTCCGCATCATGAGGGGATTGGGCTTGCCCACGAAGTAGGCGCGCTTCCCGGTAGCCAGCTCGATGGGGGCGATCAGCGCCCGGCAGGCCGGGACGATGCCCGTCTCGCTGGGGGCCGTCAGGTCGTAGTTGGTGCCGATGAGCTTCGCGCCGGCGTTGACCAGGCGGATGGCCTTGGTGATCTGCTCCAGGTTGTAGGCGGAGGACTCGCCGACGACAACATACTCGGGATTCACGTCATTAAAGGTAATTCCCTTGTCATAGAGGGCGTTCATGATGCCGTGTTCCCCGACCACGTAGGCGCTGCACCCCGGCGCTTGGTTGTCCAGGAAATAGGCGGTGGCCAGGGCGCTGGTGTAGAAGTGGGACTCGTCCACTTCCAACCCCATGCGGGCCAGCTTCTGCTGAAGCTCTTTGGGGGTATATTGGCTGGAATTGGTCAAAAACAGGAAGTTTTTCTTCTTCTCCGACAGCCAATCCACGAATTCCTTGACCCCCGGCAAGAGCTTGTTGCCGTGGTAGATCACGCCGTCCATGTCGCAGATAAAGCCTTTTTTCTTCCTCAGTTGGTCCATAGTATTCTCCTGTCCGTTCAAGGGCGCTGAGGCCCGTGTTTGCGCCGTTTCGGCGTCTGGGAATCTCCTTTACAGTCCCCGCCAGGACTCGGGGCGGAGGCGGGACAAATCGTGCTCCGCCCGGTCGATTTCCGCCAGCATGGCCGCTTTGTCCCGGTTCAGCGTTCCCCGGAGGACCAGGTAGTTGCTGGCGTGGTTCATCCGGAAGACGCTGCCGGGGCTGTCCAGCTCCTCCACCAGCAGGCGGGTCTCCTCCAGCACCTGGGGCTGGGTCAGGAGCTGGAACTCGCCGGTATGCACCCAGTCGTACAGCGGCGTTTCCGGCTCCACCATCAGCGTCAGCATCCCGATATACTCCGGATTCATGGCGTTGAAGGCTTTCGCCGTGTCGATGGCGTGGCGCTCCAGCAGCGCCGGGCCGCCCAGGCCGGTGATGGCCGTGACGGACAGGGCGATGCCGCACTGCCGCACCTTCTGCCCCATTTCGATGATCTCCGCCGCCGGATGGCCCTTGCGCATGAGGGTCAAAACCTCGTCGCTGCCGGATTCCAGGCCCATGTAGACCATGGTCAAACCCTTCTCCCGCAAGGTTTTCAGCTCCTCCGGCGTCCGGATGCGGATGGAGGCGGGGGAGGCGTAGCTGGTCACCTGGCGGCACTCCGGGAACAGCTCCCGGACCGTGTCCAGGATCACATACAGCTCCGAAGCCTTCCGGACCAGCGCGTCCCCGTCGGCCAGAAAGACCTTTTCCACATAGCGGTAGACCTCCCGGGCCATGCGGAAATCCTCCAGCACCTCCTCCAGGGGGCGGACGGAAAAGCGCTTTTCCTTGTACATGCTGCAAAAGGCGCAGGTGTTGTGGCTGCACCCATAGGTCACCTGCACGATCAGGCTCCGGGCCTCGGAGGGCGGGCGGTACACACTGCCGTAATATCTCATGGCGTTACTCCCAATATCAGTCGTTGTTGGGCCCGCTCCGTCCGCCCGGAGGGCCTCCGGAGGGACGGAGCGGGGAATTTTTGAAAATTAAAGTTTGGAATCAGCTGCGGCCCACGGCTCCGGCGGAATCCTTCAAAAGCACGTCGTGGGCGCCGCCCTCCACGATGGAGACGGAGCTGACCAGGGTCAGCTTGGCCTTGTCCCGCAGCTCGGGAATCGTCAGCGCGCCGCAGTTGCACATGGTGGAGCGAATCTTGGCCAGAGTGGTGGCCATGCCGTCGGACAGGGAACCGGCGTAGGGGACGTAGGAGTCCACGCCCTCCTCGAAGGAGAGCTTCGCCGCGCCGCCCAGGTCGT
>CAQVQZ010000075.1 GCA_948902155.1 uncultured Oscillibacter sp. | reverse complement strand
GCAGATCAGCACAAACACGGCGCTGAGGATGGAGGGATACACGTCGTTCAGGGTTTTCTGGAGGTCCACGATGACGCTGCCGTCGCTGCCCAGCATCTGGAAGGAGGTCGTGATGTTGATCCAGCTGGCCGTCACGCCGCCGATGACCATGGTGCCCAGCATGATGATGGAGTCCCGTATAGCGTTGGCTTTTTCGCCGACGAGTATCTCTACGGCCTTGCCGCCCAGCTCATAGCCCTTGAAGTACATGAAGCGCATGATAAGGAACATGCAGATGTTCCACACCAGGATGTAGAAAATCGCGCCTAAGGGGGAACCGCCGCCGGAGAGGCCCAGGGCGATGCCCAGCAGGATGGGGAGCAGGGTGCCCACCACCAGGGAGTCGCCGATGCCAGCCAGGGGGCCCATGAGTCCGGCCCGGATGCCGTTGATGGTTTCGTCGTCCACGGGTTCGCCGTTGGCCCGGGCTTCTTCCATACCGGCGGTGATGCCCACCACGATGGAGCCCACCTGCGGCTCGGTGTTGAAGAAGGTGGAATAGGTCAGGGTCTTCTCGGTCTGTTCCTCGTTGGTGTCATAGAGCTCCTGGATAATGGGGAGCATGGCGGTCATGTAGCCGAAGGTCTGCATGTGCTCCTGGGAGAAGCAGGTCAGGTGGCCGTAGAACCAGTTGAGGAAGGAGTGGTTCAGTGCCTTTTTCGAAAGCTTTTTCATGGTCAGATATCCTCCTCATCGTCGTCTCCCGCGCCAATAGCCGCTGTGGCGGCAACGGGCCGCAGGGCGAGGCAGCGGATGTTGTAGTTGATGATGGCGAAGAAGCCGCCCACAATGGCGCAGCCGATCAGATTCAGGTGCATGCAGGCGCAGAGGGTGAAGCCAAAGAAGAAGGTCAGGAAGTCCACAGGCTTGGACACTACCTGTTTAAGAAGGATGGCTACGCCCACGGCGGGAAGCAGGGAGCCCACGGTAAAGAGGGTCTTCATGGCCAGGCCGTCCATGGGCAGGTAGTCCTTGATGAGCTGGACCATGCTGGAGCCGAAGTAGCACATGATGAAGGTGGGGATGAAGGAGCAGAGAATGTGGGAAATCCAGGGCAGGACCATGTCCACCAGATAGAGCTTTTTCAGCTGGCCCTTTTTGACCCACTCCAGGCCCATGTGCTGCCAGACCAGGTTGATGGTGGCGGTGCCGTAGAACAGGACCGTGCCCACGGTGCCGACGGTTGCGGCCATGGAGACCGCGAAGCCCTGGGCCTCGGCGGTGGCGGGGTCCAGCCCCACAGAAGAGACGTACAGCATGGCAAGAGGGATGCCGATGTAGGAGATGGACCGCACGTCGGCGGACACGGTGCCGCCGGGGGTGACCAGGGCGATGTACACGATCTGTACCGCCGCGCCCAGCATGATGCCCATGGGGACGTTGCCCAGTACCAGGCCGCAGACCAGACCGCCGATGAGGGGGCGGCCCAGGGTGTAGTTTCCGAAGGTGGTGCCGCCCAGGCCCGGCATGGAGGACAGACAGGCGCACAGGCCCAGAATGGCGGCTTGCACAACATTGATGGTCATAACAAGTGATTCCTTTCTCTTGAAGTTTCAAAGGGGAATCCTCCTGTTTGGGAGGAACCTCCGGGCCGGGAGAGGTGAGCAGCCCGGCCCGGAGGCGGGAGTGGGCTTAGCCGTTGAAACCAAACTGGCCCCGGAACTTCTTCCAGTTTCCGATCGCGGCCTCCTTGATGAGGGCAAACTCGATGTTGTAGCCCGCCTTCATGAGCTTCTCAAAGGCTTCCGCCTCTTCCTGGGTGATGGACTGGTTGTTGCCCAGCTTCACCGCGCCGGGGCGGTCGTTGCAGGGGCCGACGCAGATTTCCTTGATACCGGGGTCAAAGGGCTGGTCCAGCAGGACCTTTGCCATGTCCACCGGGTTCTTGGCGATGAGGAAATACTGATCCTGGCTGGCCAGGACCTTCTCCTTCTTGGCCTGCCAGTCCGCCAGGGTCCAGACGAAGGTCTTCTTGTCGCTGGCGTTCTTGTAGGCGGCTTTCAGGACCGGGGTGCTGGCGGCGGCGTCATTGACGGCCACCAGGCCGGTGCAGGGGTACTCCAGGGACCAGCGGGTGCAGGTCTGGCCGTGGATCATGCGGTCGTCGATACGGATGAAAGAAATCATAAGTAGCTCCTCCTAAAAATGTAATTCAGATATCGTCTTCACTGTCTACGCGGGTACTGAACTGCTTGACTTCGTCCACGGCGCAGGCTTTCATGGCCTCCACCGCCTCGTCCAGGGGGTCGTCCTCCCCCTCGATGGCCGCTACGGCCATGGGAAGGTTCATACCGCCCACCGCCCGGACGTTTTGAAGGCCCGGCCCCTCCGCCAGAACCGTCATGGTGGTGGTCAGGGGAGACCCGTTCACCAGGTCCGCCAGGACCAGGACCTCGTCCGCCGCCGTGATGGGGGCGGTGACCTGCCGGACCTGCTCCTGGAAGGCGGGGAGGGCCATCCCGTCCCGGAAGGAGACCTGGAGCACGTCCTCCCGCTTCCCCATCAGCATCCCCAGGGCCTCCGCCAATCCGGAGGCAAAGCCGCCGTGGCTGACGATCAAATGATACCGCATATTGTCTTCTCCCTTTCTGTCGTGTCATTCAGGATGGGTACATCTTAACGAAAATCTCCCCTTTGCGCACCTGAGCTTTGTCACAACTTCCGGGTGACATTTGTCATGAATTTACGGCCTGTTCAAGCACGGCTGACAGTTTCTCAAAATACGCCCTCCCCTTTTTGGCGAAATTGCGCAAAACGAAAGCCTGTCCGGAAACCAAGACGCTGGTTCCGAACAGGCTTTCGCTCTCGATTATGAAAAATGTCACGGATTCAAAAAGACGTTGATCTCCCTCTGGGCGATCAGCATCCGCTGGTCCCCGGCCTCCGCCACGGCGCTCTCCGCCATCATCATGGCCTGGTCGCTGCGCTCGAAGCGGGGAGCCGTCACGGCGGCGCCCATGATCTCCCGGATGAGCTCTGCCGGGAAGCTGCCGGGCAGGTCCAGGTCCCTGGCGTTTTCCGCCACCCGCCGCACGGGGGAGATGCCATGGGAATAAGCATACAAGTCGCCCTGTACGGCATCGTCCGCAGACAGCAGTCTCGCCAATTCCCAGGCCAGCTCCTGACGCCCGCTCCGGGCGCTGACGCCCAGGAGCATGGTGTGGAGTTCGGAAACATTGTCCCCGTCGGGCCCGGCGGGCATGCACACGCAGTCCCACTCGAAGCCGGAGTATTTCCGCACCCGCCAGGGGTAGGGCTGATAGGCCCGGTACTCGGAGAACAGGAAGGGCCGGAAGGCCACCCGGCCCAAGTCGAAGTCCCGGGCCGTGACGGTGTAACCCCCGTTCAGGTCCGTCAGGCTCCTGGCAAACCGCACCGCCGCCTGGACCCGCTCGTCCGCCAGATAGCAGGCCGTCCCGTCCTCGGAAAACAGGCTGGCCCCGTTGGCGTAGAGGGCGTTCTGCCAGGTGTAGTCGTAGACGCCGAAGGTCCGGCTGTCCAGGTCCGTCACCTGGGCGCAGATGCCATAAAAATCCTCCCAGGTCCAGCGGTTGTCCGGCAGGGGGATCCCCCGGCTCTCCAGCAAGGTCTTGTTGACAAACATGATGGTGGGGACGCTCTCCTGGGGCAGGGCGTACTGCTTCCCCCCCAGCCGCCCCGCCCGGAGGCAGGGCTCGTAGTAAGCGCCGGCGTCAAACTCCGCATCGGAGGCCATGAAGCCGTCCAGCTCCGCCAGGGCCCCGGAGGAGGCCAGGAGGTTGAAATCCTCCGGTAAAACGAAGTAGAGGTCCGGCTCCGTTCCCTTCAAAATCCGCCCCGCCAGCCACTCGCTGTAGCCGTCCGTGGGGATGCCGCTGACGTACTCCACCCGCACGCCGGGGTGCGCTTCCTGAAACAGGGCGATGGCGTCGTCCAGAATCTGATAGCAGTCCCCGTTGGGAGTCTGCCAGTAGCTCCCGGCGTAAACGCCCACCGTCAGCACCGGCTCCCGCCGGGACTCCAGCCCCCAAAACAGCCCGGCGGCAATCAAAACGGCGGCTAGGGCCGCGATTCCAAGGCGGCGCTTCACGGGAACATCCCCTGATTCACCGCGCCGGTCTGCACGGCCCAGATGGCCAGCTGGGTCCGGTCCCGGAGGTCCAGCTTGCTGAGGATGCCGCTGATGGTGTTCCGCACCGTCCCCTCGGAGAGGCACAGTTCCCCGGCGATCTCCTTGTTGGACAGTCCCCGGCCCACGGTCCGAATCACCTGCCATTCGCTCTTGCTCAGCTCCGCCTCGCCCCGCTGGTCCACCTGGAGGGAGGCGGTCCCCTTCGCCATGCTGGAAAACTGCTGAATGGCCTTGCTGGCGATCTCCGGATTCAGCATGGCCCCGCCCTCGTGGACGACCTGGATGGCCTTGGACAATTCGGAGACGCTGCTCCCCTTGAGGAGATACCCGCTGGCCCCGTTTTTCAAAGCCCCGAAAACATACTCGTCATCGTCAAAGGTGGTCAGCACCACGACCTTCATATTGGGCCAGCGCTCTTTAAACAGCCGGGTCCCCTCCACCCCGTCCATACCGGGCATACGGATGTCCATCAGCACCACGTCCGGGCGGCAGGCGGCGGCGCTTTTCAGGGCCTCCTGAACGCCGGAGGCCGCGCCGACGACCTCAATGCCGGGGCTGACGCTGAGGACCACCTTCAAACTCTCCCGGAACAGCTCCTGGTCGTCTACGATCAAGACTCGGATCATGCTTCCTCCTCCTTTTCCCGGATGGGCAGGCTCACCAGAATGTAAAAGCCCCGCTCTCCGTCCTCCTCCAATGTCTCCCGGTTCCCAAAGGTCAGGGAGCCTCCCAGCAGCTCCAGCCGCTCCCGCATGTGCCGCAGGCCGAAGCCCTCCTTGACGTCCTCCCCGCCGCCCAGGCCGTTGTCCCGCACGTCGATGGTCAGGAGGTTGTCCCGCCGGGTCAGGGAAATGTGTATCTCCGTAGCATGGCCGTGCCGGACCGCGTTGGTCATGCTCTCCTGCACCACCCGGTACAGGGTGTCCTCCTCGTCCTGGGCAAACACCAGAGGTCCGTCCTGCTGGTCATAGAAGACCTCCGCCGAGGTCGTCGCCTTGAAGTTGGAAATCATCGTCTCCAGCGCCTCCGCCAGGGTGGTGTTTTCCAGGGCGTCGGGCCGCAGGGCCTTGATGGAGCGGCGCACATCGTTGAGCCCGTCCCGTGCCGCCTGGGCCACCACTTGGATGCGTTTTTTCGCCTCCTCCGGCGCGGCGTCGAAGAGGGCCAGCCCCGCGTCGGAGCCCATGATGATGCCCGTCAGGGTGTGGCCCAGGGTGTCGTGAATCTCCCGGGCCAGCCGGTTCCGCTCCCGGACCTCCGTCATGCGCTCCAGCTCAAAGGCATAGTCCCGGAGGCGGTCGTTGGCTTGGTTGAGCTGCTTGTTGAGCTTGCGGATGCGGCTGTTTTCCGCCTTCTGGCCCGTAAAGAGCAGAATCATGGACAGGACGAACAGCAGCACGTTCAAACAGATCAGCAGGCTTTCCGTTCCGGCGAAAAAGCTCCGGACCGTCTGGTTATAGTAGTCCAGATAGGCGCTGAACGCAATGCGCCCCGTCAGGGGATACAAAATCTCATAGCGCCCGAAGGAAAACAACAGAATCAGCGCCGCCGTAAAACAGATGCGGTAAAAGCTGTTGCGGACATAGTGGACCAGGTCCGCCAGCACCAGCAGCGCCGCGCCGCTGTAGTAAAATTCCAGGGAAGCGGTAACGCCCAGGCACAGCAGAATCTCCACCAAACACACCAGCAGCCGCACCTCGAAGCGCTCAATGCCCCAGCGGTTTTTCCCGAAGCTGACAGCGCACAGCAGCAGATACTGTCCCAAGGCCCACAAAGGCATCCGCCAGGGCGGCGGAGGGACCTGCCCGGCGGAGGACAGGAAGCTGTACGCGCCGAAGGAATCGCAGACCCGCAGCGTCGTGGTCAGGCAGACCAGGGAATAGAACAGGATGATCGCCAGATTCAAAGCGAACATCAGCCGGGAGAGGCTGGATAAGGTTTTTTCGTTGTCCATCACTGCCACCCGTCCGTTCCGTAGCGCTGTACGTTCTCCTTCGTCAGCAGCTCCACCGGCAGGATGATCTCCCGCCGGTCACAGCCGCCCTCCAGAGCCCGGTAGCCCTGAGCCGCCGCCTCCCTGGCGATGCGGGTGGGGAACTGGGCGCAGGTGCCGGTCATGAGCCCGTCGCTGACCAGGGCCTTGGCCTCCGGAGAGCCGTCCACGCTGTAAATGAGGAACCGCCCGCTGAGCCCCGCCCCTTCGATGGCGGCAAGCCCGCCGAAGGCGCTGGGGTCGTTGAGGGCCATGAGCACGTCCGCCTCCAGGGCCTGGCGGAGCAGGTCCTCCATCACCGGCATGGCGTTTTCGATTTGTCCGTCGGACTCGCCGGAGGCCAGAATGGTAAACCCCTCATGCCCCTCCACGGCGTCTCGGAAGCCCTGGATGCGCTCCACGCCGGAGCTGGCGGAAATATGTTCCAGCAAAATGATCTTGGCTTTGTCCCGGACGGACATCAAATGCTCCGCGCACAAAACGCCCGCCTGATAGTTGTCCGAGAGAATGGAGCATGCGGCCAGCTCCGTATCCCGCACCGGCGCGTCCACCACGATCACCGGCACTCCGGCCTCCGCCGCGGCCTCCAGCCCCGACCGGACGGTATCCCACTCTACGGGGGTCAGGAAAATCACCTGGGCCCCAGAGGCTATGAGCTCCCGAATCTCCTCATTCTGGCGGCTTTGGTCCATGGCGGCGTCCCGTGTCAGGAGAATGTCCCCGTTGGCCTCGATCTCCGAGCGCAGGCAGTTGTCCAGGACTTGGTAATACGGGTTGTTCATGGTCATGTAGGTCGCGCCGAAGACGCGCCGGTCCTCCGTCTGCCGGGCGGAGACGTCGCCGGGATAAAGCAGCAGGACATAGAGAAAAGCCGCCGCCAGCGCCAGAATCAAAAGCATACCGGCGGCTTCCAGCAGCCGCATGGGTTCTTTCCGCATAAACAGCCTCCTCAAATGCTTCGCATTCTACATGAAAAACCGTATTTTGGCGCAGTTGTCTTATCACGCCTCCCGCAGCAGCTTTCAGCTCTCGCTCTTCACATCCTCACTGTACTCATTCATACAGATACACAGCTCCTGGCTCTGCTTCTGCCATGATTTCCCCCCTTTTTTCTTCATTCTATCATGGGGGAATAGGTGCCTCTTTATTTTACGCTTACAGATGAAAAACGAAAATCAAATGTCCCATACGATCCTGGAAGCGGGGGATCGTTTACTTCGCCTTGGCGTTCTTTTTCGCCCGTTGGCGCTTACCCGCAATCAGCGCAAGCGCCGTCAGCGCGGCCCCGCCGCTTACGGCGGCGGGAATCATCCACAGAATGCCCTGGGCGGGAGCGACGTTGAAGGTTCCGCAGGGGCCCCGCATCGTCACGATCAGGTAACTGCCGTTGGCCTCGGCGTCCAGGAGGACCCACTGTCCGTCCTGATACCGCCGGACCTCAGCCCGGCCCCCCGTGGTGTTCAAAAGGCGCAGCGTCACGTCCTCCCCCTGTTCCAGGTCTGTCCCGGTGAGGGAAACGTCCCACAGCACGCCCTCCGTTGGGGCCGTGGAGGACAGCGCGGCGGGCTGGATGTGGAGGACCGCCTCCTCGGTAAACCTGCCCTCTGCAAGGGCCAGCGCCAGCTTGCCCTCCTGGGTCTCCTGGCTGGCCAGGAGGGTGACCCAGGGGGTATACACCGCCTCTACCGTAATGTCAGAGCGGACGCCGGAGGCGTCGAACTCCGGCCACACGCCATAGCAGCCCTCCTTCTCCGGCACCTCGGGGAGAGTGAGGCGGGTCAGGTCGTCCCCGTAAAAGAAGGGGAGCTGAGCCGCCGTCTCTCCATCCGCCGTCAGGGTCAGGGTGAAGGCGGTGAACTCTGCGGGGACATCGGGCAGGGCGGCCAGCTCCTCAAAGGGTACGGGCTCCGCCCGGCCCGCGTAGCTGACGCCGTCCACACCGGCCCAGCCGGTGTTCACGAAGCAGTTTCCGGACAGGCCCTCCTCCGCCCATCCGGCCACGGCTCCCAGGTACTCCGTTCCCTCCGGGATGGTGGCGATGGCCCGGCAGTCTTGCAGGCGTCCGGCCCATCCGGCGATACCGCCCACGTAGTTCCCGCCGGACAGGGTATTCTTGGCCCAGCAGCTCCGGACGGAGGCGTCCGCCCACCCGGCGACGCCGCCCACGTAGTTTCCCCCGGTGCTGGTCACCGGGCCATAGCTCCGGCAGTCCAGGGCGGCTCCCAGGTCCATCCGGCCCGCGATTCCCCCGGCGCAGTTCTTCTTGGCGGTGACGCTCCCCCGGCTCACACAGCCCTGGAGGACCGCCTTGGTCTCGTAGGCAGCGCCGAGGGACAGCCGGGCATCGTCCTCCGGGTCCAGGTCCACCTCCACCGCCACGGCTCCGGCGACGCCGCCCACGTTCCGGTCGCCCTCCACGGCTCCGGTGTTGGAGCAGTCGGCCACCTTGCCCTCCCGTGTGGCGGCGATATCCTCGTCGGAGGTGTCCTGAACGAGGCCCCCGGCCCCCTCCTGCCGCCGCTGGTCCAGGTTGTCTATGGCGTCCATCATCACATTGCAGATAATGTTGAACTGGCGGCTGACGGCCCGCAGATCGCCGGTCAGGGTGTGGTTTCCGCTCTGAACGGCGCAGTTCAGCCCCTCCATCTCGCCGGACAGCCCGCCCAAAGCGTCATAGAGGCTTCCCCCGGCCTCCCGGGCCTCCTCCCCCAGATTGGTGAACCGGGCGGGGCCGTTCTGGGTCAGCTGGTCCACGCCGTCGCCGATGGACCGGAAGGCGCTTTTCAGCAGCCGCCCGATGGCGGCGGAGGATTTGGCCGTATCTTGAAGGTCCTCCAGGGCTTCCCCCAGCTGGTCCGACATGTCCCCGGCCTCCTCCATGGCCCGCTGGAGGCCGGATAGGGCCCTGTCCAGGCGGTTCCCCGCGCCCTGCATACGCTCAAAGGCCCTGCGGACCTCCGCCCGGAGCGCCGCCAGCTCCCCCAGGGAGGGAAGAGCGGGGAATCCGCCGGGGAGCACCGCGCTGTGGATGGCGTCCAGCGCCGCCCGGAACTCCTGCATCGCTGTTTGCAGCTCCGTCCGGCCCTGACGCAGGTCCCCGGCGGAGGAGCGGAGGATATCAAAGACCGCCCCGCCGGACTCCGACGCGTCCTCCAGGTCCCGAAGGGCCCGGTCCAGCTGCCGGGACAAATCCTCCAGCCTCGTTCCCGCGCCGGACAGGTCGTCCATAGCGGGGGATATCTTGTCCAGGGCGTTGGTCACGTCGGCGGCCAGAGTGTTGACCTCCGCCACGTTTTCGTCCACAAAGTCCACGGTGTGGTCCAGCAGGCGCTTGGAGCTCTCCCTGGCCGCGCCGGTGAAGTTCCCCATGGCGGTGAGCCGGGCGGAGATTTGATCTCCGGTGTGCCCGGCGTCGCTCAGGGCCCGGTCGATCAGCCGGTCCAGGGTGTCCAGCTCCGTGCGCAGGCGGTCCAGGGTCTGGGAACCGGGGTCCAGCACCAGCCAGGGCTCCGCCTGGCCCACGATGCCGCCCACGTCCTTCCGGCCGTGGATGGTCCCGTTGTTG
>CAQVQZ010000074.1 GCA_948902155.1 uncultured Oscillibacter sp. | reverse complement strand
TGGCGGTGATGATGGGGGTGTGGACGTAGACGAAGCCCCGGCTCTGGAAGAACTCATGAATGGCGAAGGCTGCGGCGCTCCGCACCCGGAAGGCGGCGGAGAAGAGGTTCGTCCGGGGCCGCAGGTGCTGGATGGTCCGGAGGAACTCCACGCTGTGGCGCTTTTTCTGGAGGGGGTAGTCCGGGGTGGAAACGCCCTCCACCTCGATCTTGCTGGCTTTCAGCTCCAGAGGCTGCTTGGCCTCCGGGGTGAGGACCACCGTGCCGGTGACGATCAGGGCCGCGCCCACGTTCTGGGCGGCGATGTCCTTGTAGTTCTCCAGGGCCCCGGCCTCCATGACCACCTGGAGGTTCTTCAGGCAGGAACCGTCGTTCAGCTCCACGAAGCCGAAGTTTTTCATGTCCCGGATGGTCCTGGCCCAGCCGCCCACGGTGACGGTCTGCCCGCCGAGGGCCTGAGCGCCGGCGAAGATCGCCGCGATTTTGGTATAGCTCATCGTATTCACCTATTTTCTGATTTTGGTCTTTGATCGGAATCAAGTTGCCCCTTATTATAGCATAAATTTCCCCTTTTACAAGAGGGAGGTTCGGAAAGGGGGCGTTCTATCAATCGGACCGGAATGCAGGGGCGATTATCAATCGCCCGTTTCTTCTTCGACCGCCGGAGGCGTGGACCTGCCCAAACAACCCCGTGCCATCCCCTCGAAATGTCATTTTGTTCAGGAAAGCTTTCCTTGCCTCTCTTGAAAAGCGAACGCTTTTGCGGGGACTCCGAAGAGGGAATCAAGACGATGGCACGCTGAACTAAATGGTATTGGGTTATTGACCGCCCGTTTTTCACCTGAAAAGTCACGGAGGAATGGGGGACTAACAGCTGTCCGGTTTCCTCAGCTTGGGTGGTTGCGGAAGCGCGGGCGGCTGATAGCCGCCCCTACATGGCCCCCTACATGAAAGCTTCGGTTGGGATGCTTCCCTTTCTCCGGTGGTTCCACGATTTTTGTTCTGCGGGGGGAAGAGGCGAAGAGGGGTAGCAGAAGGGAAGGATTTTGCGCGGTTTTGGGGTCGGCCGGATTTTGGGAAGTTTGGGCGGATTTGGTGCAAATGCGGCTGGATTTGTATAATGATACCAAAATGTTGCCGCTTGTTCACAGTTTGTTCATGATTGGAGGCCCGGTTTCCGTTATGGTATAGAGAGCAGTATTATCGAGTTCCGCATCATCCGATCTGCGGCAGGCATGGAGGTAACATTTATGAACGGATTTTGGAAGAGAAGAGTGCCCGCTATCGTGCTGGCACTGATCCTGACGATTGGGATGGCTCCCTCGGCAATGGCCGAGCACACGGGCAATACCCACGACTACCAGGTCGATCAAATAACGGACAGGACGCACACGCTGAAGTGCTCCTGCGGAGAAGGCACAACGGAAAACCACAAAAAAAGCGAGGAGAGCCTCATCAAGAAACCTACCTGCTATCAGGAGGGCCTTGCCGAGTACAGATGCAGCGTCTGCAGCTTCATTTGGCAGGAGAAGGTGCCCGCCACTGGCGAGCACACCTTCGGCAGCACCTATGGTTCCGACAGCTCCACCCACTGGCAGAAGTGCGAGACTCCGGGCTGTACCTATAAGAAAGCGGCGGAGCCCCACTCCCCCAAGGACAACGGCGTGCCCCACGCCCCTACCTGCACGGCGGACGGCTACATCACCTACACCTGCGTCAAGTGCGGCCAGTCCTATGTCATGAAGACCGCCGACCGGCTGGGGCACAACACCGGCACCAACGGCGTGTGTACCCGCTGCGGCGTGGCTACCCACAACCACAGCTTCTCCGTCAACTGGACCACGGACGCCAACTACCACTGGCATCAGTGCGTTTACTGCACCGAGGTGGGAAGCCGGGGGCTTCATAAGGACGGCAACAACGACGGGCGCTGTGACACCTGCGGCTACGGCATCGGCGGCGGAACGCCCAGCACCACCGCTTACACCGTCACCTATTACACCGGCTCCGGCACCTCTACGGAAAGCGTGGCCAAGGGCGGCCGGCCCCAGCATGCCCCCGCCGGCCCCGCCTATACCTCCGTGCCCGGAAGCCATGTGTTCAAGGGCTGGATTCAGGGGACAACCTCTCACTATGCCTATAAGAACCAGACGCTGGTGACCCCCTCCAGCTATACCGTCAACGCCAACACCGCCTATTCCGCCCTCTATGCCCTCCGGGCCACGGGGCAGAACGGCAACATCAGCGTCGGGAACACCGCCGGCAGGCTGATCGGCGCGGACATCCGCACCCTGGTTTCCTCCAAATTCTCCAGCCTCACCGGACAGATCAGCTTCTCCACTATCCGCTTTACCTCGGCCAGCGGCAGCGGCAAGCTCTACGCCAACAGCAATAAGACCACGCTGAACACCGGGAATTATTCCTACAGCGACCTTTCCAACTACGTCTACTATATCCCCAGCAGCGCCGGAAGCCTGACCCTGAACTACACGGCCGCCGACGTTTACGGCAACGAGATTTCCGGTTCCATCATCGTCTCCGGAACGCCCGCCGCCGCTTCCAGCGACATCCTCTACCGGGTGGCTCCCGGCGGCACGGTGAACTTCAAGGTTTCCCACTTCGAGGAAGCCTATCGGAAGCTCAGCAACGACTCCACCAGCCCCCGCTATGTCACCTTCCATCCCGACAGCAGCTATGACCGTTTCAGCGGCTCCCTCTACACCAGCGGGCGCGCCATGGACCGGGACCGCCTGTCCAGCAAGAGCTTCTACATCACCAACGACCGCTACGGCGGCGACTACGCCCTGGACACCGTGAACTTCCGGGCGGAGCGGGGCGCTAAGAACGGCGACGAGCTGACCATGACCTTCCGGGTCTACTACAACAGCAACAACTACTACGACGGCACCCTCCGCATCCGCATCGACGCGGACGGGGAGGAGGGCGAAGTCCTCTACCGGGTGGCCCCCGGCGGCTCCGTCACCTTCAACCGCAGCGACTTCAACGAGGCTTATCAGGACGTCGCCAACTCCAGCCGGACCATCCGCTATGTGGAATTTGATCCCAACAGCGACTATACCTCCTTCGCGGGCAAGATCAGCGCCGCGGGGCACTCCGACTTCAGCCGGAACGAGCTGTCCCGGGAGCAGTTCAACTACACCGGCTCCAGCTACGGCGACTACGCCTTGGATGACCTGATCTTCCGGGCTTCCAGCAACGCCAGGGACGGCGACGAGCTGGAGATCCCCTTCTGGGCCTACTACAGCCGGGACGATTACGCCGAGGGCACCCTGCGCATCCTGATCGACAAAAACGGGTCCCAGGACACCGTTACCGTCAACGTGGCCCCCGGCGGCACCACCCGTCTGGACAAGACCGACTTCAACGACGTGTACCGCGCCCTGTCCGAGTACAACAACCGGACCATCAGCGCCGTGTCCTTCAACGCGCCGGACAGCTATAAGAACTTCGCCGGGCGGCTCTACGTGCGCAACACCGACCTGGAGCTGTCGGACCTGACCCACAGCAAGACCTGGTTCTACTACACCGACAGCCGGGACGGGGATTACGCCCTGGAGGACCTGAGCTTCCAGGCGGACCGGAACGCCAAGGAGGGCGCCAGCATCTCCATCCCCTTCCGGGCCTATTACGATGGCAGCAGCAGCGAGTATGAGGAGGGCATCCTCCGCATCAACGTCACCAGCACCGCCAACACCATCACCTATGAGGCGGCCCCCGGCGGCTCCGTCAGCTTCGTGGCCAGCGATTTCACCCGGGCCTATCAGACCATGTCCGGCACCAACCGGACCATCAAGTACGTGGCCTTCGAGGCGGGCAGCGACTACGCCAGCTTCCCCGGCAAGCTCTACGCCGGAAACGTCGCCCTCACCCGCAGCGACCTGACCTTCAAGCAGACCCAGTTCTTCAACGGGTCCTCGATCTACAACAGCTATTCCATCGGCAGCGTCTACTTCCGGCCCGACGCCAACGCCAAGGACAAGAGCACCCTCACGATGCCCTTCCGGGCCTACTACGACAACAACGACTACGAGGAGGGTACGCTGAAGCTGGTGGTCAGCAGCAGCGCGGGCGGCGACATCACCTACACCGTCACCCCCGGCCGCACGGTGAACTTCGACCGGGTGAAGTTCGACGACTTCTTCCGGGATACCTACAGCAGCTACAGTTTGGAATACGTGGTCTTTGACAATCCCACGTCCACCCAGTTCCCGGACTCCTACGGAACCCTCTACACCGGGTACAACACCAGCTATTCCAACGCCTTCTCCCGCAGCAGCCTCCACGACGCGCGGTTCTACTACAACGCCAACGATGCGGAGCGGGGAGATTACGCCCTGAACGACCTGACCTTCGCCGCCGCCAGCTCCTTCACCAGCGGGAAGGTGGTCCTGCCCTTCACGGCCTACGGCTCCGGCTCCCGGTCTGTGGACGGAACCCTGGTCATCACCCCGGCGGGCGGCGTCAGCGCCTCTTCGAACCTTCTGGGCAGCGTCCGGTACGCCGTCACCGCCGGGACCAACGTGCAGATCAACGCCAACGACCTGGCCCGGTTCTATAAGAGCGTCTATCCCAGCGGGACCTTGCAGTACGTGACCCTGGGCGACGTGCCCGCCGCCGGGAGCCTGTACTACAACTACTACAGCGCCAGCCGCTACGGGTCCTCCGCACGGGAGCAGATCACCGCTTCCAACCGCAGCCGGAACTTCTACCTCAGCCCCGCGTCTCCCAGCGAGTACGCCCTGTCGGAGCTGACCTATGTGCCCAGCGGCGTGAACTACTGCGCCTCCATCCCCTTCACCGCCTACGGCGCCGGCGGGCAGTCCGTCACGGGGGGCATCCTCATCAGCGTCACTAGCAAGGCGGTGTCCGAGGTCTACGGGCCCACGCCCAAGAACACCACCGTTACCTTCCCGGCGTCCTCCATCGCCGCAGCGGTCTCCGCCGCCACCGGCACCACCCCCAGCGGCATCCAACTTCTGAAGCTCCCCGCCGCCAATGTGGGGCTGATCTACGTGGGCACGGGCACCGTCACCATGGCCAACACCACCACGGCCTACGGCTACAACAACGGGACCCAGCAGCTGGGGCAGCTCCGCTTCGTCCCCGCCTCCAACTACACCGGGCCGGTGGAGATCCCCTATGTGGCCCTGAACGCCAGCGGTACGGCCATCGCCTCCGGCATGTTCTCCATGGGCGTGCTGAACAGCCGGAAGGAGTTCAAGGACATCACTACGGCTACCTGGTGCTATAAGTACGTCACGGAGCTGGCGGACGCCTCCGTCATCGACGGCTACGCCGACGGCACCTTCAAGCCAGACAGCACCATCACCTACGGCGCGGCGCTGAAGCTCATCATGCTGGCCGCCGGGTACTCCGAGCAGGCCCCCGTCAACGGCGGCGGCGCGTTCAGCGGGTATCTGGCCAAGGCCCAGAGCGACGGGCTGGTCACCCGCAGCAACGTCAACCTCGCCGGGCCCATCACCCGGCTCCAGGTGGCCCAGCTGGCCGCCGGGGCCCTGAAGCTGGACATCAACAACCTCTCCAGCGTCAAGCCTTTCACCGACACCGCCGACGTCTATGTCCAGGCGCTGAACGCGGCGGGCATCGTCGAGGGTTACTTCAACAACGGCACCAGCACCTTCCGCCCCTCCAACACCCTGACACGGGGACAGGTCTCCGCCATCGTGTGGCGGATGCGGAATTACACCCGGTAAGGATTCGCGTTCGCGGGGCCGTCCGAATGGACGGCCCCGCTTTTTGCTGTCAATATTTTCTTCCAGGGAAAACCGGCCTTGCGGGGAGGCGGGAGGGTGTGCTATAGTAAGAAAAAGACACCGAACACGCCGCCCTTTAGGAGACTCGCTATGCTCGATTTGGACCCCCAGGACCTCCGGGAGCTGGAAGCGCTCTATGGGCCCCTCCCCCGGAAGCCGAAAAAACGAAAACAACTGCCCCGGTGGGTCCCCTACGCCGCCGCCGCCCTGCTGGCCCTGGCCTGCGTGGGGGGAGTGGAGCTGCTGGCCTGCCGGCATTTCGAGCCGGAGCTTTACGAGGAGATCGTCGCGCCCGTGCGCCGGGCGGGGCACGCCGCCTGGGACGCGGTCTGCAGCGCCGGGTCCGCCGCCGCCGGCGGGGCCGGGCAGGCCGCCGCCGCCCTGGCGGAACGGGTGGGCGCGGCCCGGCAGGGGCTCCGGGAGTGGATGGAGGAGGTTTCCGCGCCGCCTCCGGCGGAGGAGATGCCGCCGGTGGAAGAGGAGTCTGTTCTGGCCCAGCCGGAGATCGCGCCGCCCAGGGACATCCTGAACCCGCTGATCAGCGACCTGGTGGAGCGGGAGGACCTGTTTTACCTTACCGGCGGCGGGGTGGACGTGGTGTACTTCAACCAGACCGACGAGGCCAGGGAGGGGCAGATGTACGGCACCGACCCCCTTCGGACCCATGGGTGCGGGCCTACTGCGTTGGCCATGGCGGTTTCGACGCTGACCGGGGAGGCCGTGGACCCGGAGGACATGGCACGGCTCTGTGTGAAGCAGGGACACTGGTGCAAGAGCCATGGGTCGTATCTCTCCATTGTGCAGGGAGTGGCGGAGCTTTACGGGCTGAGGTGTGAGTCTGTGGACCTGGAGGCCGTGGAGGACGAGGAAATCTATGAACGGCTCTCCGCCGGGGAGCTGGCGGTGGCACTGATGACCAAGGGGCATTTTACCAAGGGAGGGCATTTTATCCTCCTGCGGGGGACGACCCTCAGTGGGGAGATTCTGGTGGCGGACCCGGCCAGTCAGGACCGGAGTTTGATTCCCTGGGATTTGGAATTGATTTTGGACGAGCTGTCTCCCAGCCGGCATGATGGCGCGCCGCTTTGGTTTCTTTCGGAGACGGCGGTGAGCTGAAATGGGAAATGGCATTTGGTTTCGGAAGGGGTTTTCCGTTCCGGGGGATGCAGAGCAGGTCGACGGAGGGTTTCCTTCTCCAGGTGTTGCGGCGCAGTACCGAGAGAGGGAAGCCCTCAGTCACCGCCTTCGGCGGCGACAGCCCCCTTTGCGAAGGGGGCCAAGACGATGGTGCGCAGGACCAAATGACACTGATATCCCAACCAGACCTTTTGCTGTAGGACCGGAATGTAGGGGCGGCTATTAGCCGCCCCTTCTTCTGCGTGTGCCGGGATTATATGGGACCGGGGAAATTCTTTCGGAGACTGGAAAACCCCCTGCGGGCCGCGTTGGCTGGCCGCAGGGGGTTATACGTTTTGTATTGTCTCTTAATATTATACGAATTGTATTATTTGACGATCCTCCGGAGTTTTGTTTTTACCGCCGGGGAGAGGACTTTTCCTACGGCACGGACCGGAAGAGGGGGCAGGGCGCAGAAGCGGTCCGCTACCTGGTCGAAGGACTCCAGGGCGTAGGCCGCGAAGAAGGCGGGGCGGTCCGGCGGCTGGGCAGTGGGGGAGGCCAGGCGGGGGTTTCCCGCGATGGCCCGCTCCACCGGGAAGGGCTGACGGCTCAGGCGGAGCTGGTCGAAGATGTGGCTCCCGTGGGAGCTGTTTACCAGCAGGAGGCTGACGCCCTTCGTCTGCTGCTCCGGCAGCTCGTCCGGGCGGAGGCCCCAGAGGTCCCCCAGGGTGAAGTCGCCGGGGCGGTTCATGCAGGCGTAAGGGCAGCGGTAGCAGCAGGGACGGAGAAACAGCGCCCGGCCAAAGGCCCGGCCATACTCCGTCTCAAAGAGGGGGTGGGTGTCCACGGTGCCGTCGTCGTAGACGGCGGTGAAATGGCTGTTTTTCCAGCCCTCCACTTTGTTGCGGAAGCGCACGGTCTGGAGCTCCCGGCCCCGCTTCTTCTCGATGCGGCGGGCCATGTCCTCCCACACGCCGGGGGAGGGGACGCCATGACAGACCAGGTCGCAGGTGGTGAGGTTCTCCGGACGTCCGCCCAGGTAGCGGTAAAGGCCGTCCACCTGGCAGGGAGTGCCGGAAAAGAGGACCTGGCGGGTCTCCAGGTATTTCTTGACCTCCCGGAACACGCCGTCGATGTCGCTCTGGACGTACTTGGCCCCCCGGAGGCGCCACAGGTCCTCCTTCCGGAAGCAGGCGATGTGCCGGAGGTGCTGCCGGCCGTCCAGGGCCGCGCCCAAGACCACGCCGCCGCCCTCCAGCACGTAGTCCGCCAGGGCGGAGAAGGCTCCGCCGGAGGTGGAGTCCCGCCGGACGTCCGCGTCCCGGTTCCAGGCGGCAAAGGCGGCGGGCAGGGGCTGGGGCTCCCGGGCGCGCAGCATGGGGCAGACCGCCGTGCAGACGCCGCAGTGGACGCATTTTTCAGGGTCTACCGTAGGGAAGGCGAAGCCCTCTTTGTCCCGGCACATGGCGATGGCGTCTTTGGGGCAGGCGTTCCGGCAGGCGGAACAGCCGGTGCAGTGGGTCCGGTCCGCCAGGAGGGGGGAGGGTCCGGCGGGGGTGGCGGCCTCCTCCTGATAGGGCTCGTCCGACAGGGCGGCTTTCAGGTAGGCCATGGAGTTCTGGCGGGCGGCTTCCAGGCGCTTTGCCGCCTCGGGCCAGTCGGGGAGCTGGTAGAGGTCCGCCGTGTCCCCCTTGCCCACGATGCGCTCCGTCAGGCCCAGGCGGCTGAGGAGGCTGAAGGTCCGGGAGCTCTCCGGCTCCGCCAGCTCGGCGGGGGCCACGCTGGTGAAGAAGGGGCGCTGGAACTGGACGGAAAAAACAGTGCCGTGGAAGGAGTTTGTGCAGACATAGGCGGCGTTCTGGAACAGGCTCAGGAACTCCGCCGGGCCCGCGTCCAGGATGAGCTTCGCCTTGGGGTGGACCCGGCGGCGGGCGCCGCAGAGCTGGAGGACCGGCAGGCCGGATTCCTCAGACAGGCGCTGGATGTAGGGCTCCAGGGGGCCGGGGGCGGCGATGCAGTAGCAGAGGATATACTTTCCCGCCGCCAGGGGCGGCTCCGCCGCCAGGGCGGACCATTTCTCCGCCGTCAGCAGCAGGGTAGGGTCCAGCACCACCGCCGCCTCCCGCCCGGCGGTCTCCCGGACGATCTCCCGGCCCTGGCGCTCCCGGACGGAGAGATGGGAGAAGCTTTCGAGATAGCCCTTCAGCTCCGCCTCCATCCCGTCGGGGACGTGAGGCACGCCGAAGGAGGGGGCGTAGGCGATTTTCCGCAGGGGGGAGAAGGCTCCGAAGAAGACGGGGTCGAAATGGCCGTCGGGGAAGATGACGGGGTTCCAGATCTGGTCGCTGCCGGAGATCAGGAGGTCATAGGGCAGCTTCGCCTGACGCAGGTCCTCCAGGCTCTCATAATGGCGGGAGGTCAGGCGCAGGTGGGCCTGGGAGAACGCCTCGAAGCGAAGCCAGCGCTTTCGCAGGGCCCGGTAGTGGAGGGCGCTGTGGGCGTCGTTCGCCGCCCGGCCGGGGGAGGTGGGGGGCTTGAGGATGCGGTTGTCCTGGTTGACGAAATAGTCGATGGTCTCGCAGTCCCAGCCCAGGGACGACAGGGCCCGCTGGGTTGCGACGGCCTGGAGCAGCGCCCCGTAGTGGTGCAGGTGGTAAAAGGTGAGAAGTCCCGCTTTCAAAAAGACCATTCCTTTCTTGCCCGGTCAGTTTTCGTCTTTCAGGTCTTGTTTGATAAATGGCAGAATGCCCAAGGGCGAGAGATTTTTGCGCCAATCGATGTGCTAGAGGGTGTTTTCAAACTAAAGATAGACAAAGGGAGAAAAAGCAGTAAAATAGGAGCATGAAACG